>JANXTP010000425.1 GCA_025352345.1 Burkholderiales bacterium
GCGATGGTGATGTACCCCGACAACGCGCAGCTGATCAACCAGGCCCTGCGGGCGGTGGCACCGGACTACCGGCCGGAGATCATCCCGCTGGGGCGCCGCGGCTCGATGCTCGCGGTGCGCGACTGGCTCGACAGCGGCGGCCTGGCCGGTCTGCTGGCCGACCGTGCCCTGCCCGGAGAGTCGCCCCGGGCCGACAGCATCGACATCGACTTTCTCGGCCACCCCGCCCGTTTCAGCGACGGGCCGTTTCGATTGGCCGCGCTGCTGCAGCGCCGGGTCATCTTCATGGTCGGGTTGTATTTGGGGGGCCATCGCTACGAGGTGCACTTCGCGCCGCTGGCCGATTTCCGAGAGCCCGCAACGGACCCGGCCGAGCGTGACCGAAAGATCCGCACCGCGGTGTCGGCCTACGCCTCGCAGCTTGAGTTGGCCTGCCGGAAGCAGCCGTACAACTGGTTCAATTTCCACGACTTCTGGCATGAAGAGTTGCCATGACAGGCCGCGGTCGTAGCCCTTCTTTTCGATGCACCACCGGGGCACGGCGGATCGCGTTCGCCCTGCTGCTAAACCTGGCGGCGTCATCCGCACACGCGCTGAATCTGCCCGCCCTGATGGCGCAACTCGGCCAGCAGCGCAGCGGCGAGGCGGCGTTCACCGAACAGCGCTTCGTCTCCGGTTTCGACGAACCACTGGTGTCGAGCGGCACGCTGAGTTTTGCGGCCCCCGATCACTTCGTGCGTCAGACGCTGCAACCGCGCACTGAAACCCTGAGCATCGATGGCAACACCGTGTCGGTAAGCCGCGGAGGACGCCGTCGCAGCTTCACGCTGGATGCAGCACCTGAACTGGTCGGCATGATCGAGGCCTTGCGCGGCACACTGACCGGCAACGCGCAAGCGCTGAGCCGGTACTTCAAGCTCAGTCTGGTCGGCAGCATCGAACGGTGGACGCTGTCGCTGGCCCCGCTGGAAGTGCGGCTGGGCCGGCAGGTGCGCCTGATCCACATCACTGGTCAGCAGGCCACTGTCGGCAGCATCGAGATCGAGCTGGCGGGCGGCGACCGTTCGCTGATGCTGATCGAGCCTGTGCCGGCCGGGCGAGCCCCCGCCAGACCATGAACCCAGTGCGTTTGGAGGCGGTACGTCGCCGGGCCGTGGTGGCGCTGGCGTGGTGGTTGGCAGCCATGGCCTTCGGCGGTCTGCTGATCGCCCACACACCGTTTGGCGCCGACCTGTCGGCCTTTCTGCCGGCCAGCCCGAATGCGCAGCAGCGGGTGTTGATCGAGCAGCTGCAAAGCGGCATCGCGGCGCGCGCCTTGCTGCTCGGCATCGAAGGCGGTGACGCCTCGCAGCGCGCCGGTGCGTCGCTGCGGCTGGCCACGGCGCTGCGTGACAGTGGCCTGTTCGAACAAGTGCAGAACGGCGCTGGCGACGATTGGCAGGCCACCGGGGACTGGCTGTTCCAGCACCGCTACGTGCTCAGTCCAGCGGTGTCCGACGAACGGTTCACCGTGGCGGGATTGCGGGACGCCATCGACGAAACGTTGTCCCTGCTCGGTACACCGGCCGGCAATATGCTGAAGCCCCTGCTGGAGCGCGATCCGACCGGGGAAACCCAGCGCATGGCCGAGGCCTTGATCCCCGCCAACGCGCCGCGCAGCGAGCACGGCGTGTGGGTCTCGCGTCAGGCGCCCCGGGCCTTGCTGCTGGCGACCACCAAAGCAGCGGGTGCAGACCTCGACACCCAGGCGCAGACCCTAGCGCAGGTTCGGGCGGCTTTCGCACCGCTCGCCACGCAGGGTCTGCGCCTGCAAGTCAGCGGTGCACCACTGTTCGCCGTGCAAAGCCGGGCGCGCATCGAACACGAGGTGCGGCGGCTGTCGATCGTCGGCACGCTGGTGACCGGCGGCCTGCTGCTGCTGATGTTCGGCTCGCTGCGCGCGTTGCTGGTAGCGATGCTGCCGGTCGTGACTGGGGTGGTCGCGGGCATTGCTGCGGTCAGCGCCGCGTTCGGAACGGTGCATGGCATCACGCTGGCATTTGGCAGCACGCTGATCGGTGAGGCGGTCGACTACGCGATCTACTACCTGGTGCAGGCGGGCGGCACGCTCACCGGCGGTCGCGGGTGGCAGCACTGGCGTCAGCACAACTGGCCGACGGTGCGGCTCGGTCTGTTGACCTCGGTCTGCGGCTTCGCCGCGCTGCTCGGGTCGGGGTTTCCGGGGCTGGCGCAGCTCGGCCTGTTCTCGATCGCCGGCCTGGTCGGTGCCGCGCTGGCCACTCGCCATCTGCTGCCCGCGCTGGCACCCGACGGTGCGTCGGGCCGCAGCCTGCGCCGCCCGCTGGCCCGTCTGGCCGAGCGCGCGGTGCGGGTGCTGCCCCGCTTGCGAAGGATCTGCTGGGGGCTCGGGCTGCTGTCGATCGCCGTGCTGGTGTCGTCGTGGGGGCATTTGTGGCGCGGCAGCCTGGGCGCGCTGAGCACGGTGTCGCAGGCCGAGCAGGCACTCGACACCACCCTGCGTGCCGACCTAGGTGCCAGCGATGCGCGTACGCTGGTGGTGGCCAGCGGCGTCGATGTCGAGAGCACCCTGCGCGCTGCCGAAGCCGCCGCCTTGCGGCTCGACGGGTTGGTCGAACGCGGCGTGCTGGCGGGCTACGACACACCCACGCGCTTGCTGCCCAGCCGGGCCGCCCAGGCCGCGCGCCTGAACAGTCTGCCGGACACGGCGGTGTTGCGCGAGCGCCTGGCCGATGCCACCCGCGGCGGCCCGTTGCGCGCAGACCGGCTCGCCCCGTTTCTGGCCGACACCGCGGCGGCGCGCACGGCGCCGCTGATCGACCGTGCGTCACTGGCCGGTAGCCCCCTCGCAAGCGCGGTGGATGCGCTGATGTTCGAGCGCCACAGCGGCGGCTGGTCGGCCCTGCTGCCCTTGCAACCGGCACGCGACGACGCCATCGCCGATGCGGTGCAGACCGCCTTGCAAGGCCTGGCGCCGACGGTGGATGTGCAGGTGGTCGACATCAAGCACGAGCTCGACTCGCTGTACGCGCACTACCTGCACCAGGCGCTGGTGCAGGCCCTGCTGGGCGCACTGGCGGTGCTGCTGCTGCTGGCGTGGCACCTGCGCTCGGCCAGACGCCTGTGGGCCGTGTGCAGCCCGCTGGTGCTGGCACTGCTGCTGACACTGGGCGGCCTGGCGCTGTTCGGCGTGGCGCTCGGCATCCTGCACCTGGTGGGCCTGTTGCTGGTGATCGCGGTCGGCTCGAACTACGGTCTGTTCTTCGACCAGTGGCACGGCCGCGCCGACGCCGACACCCTGGCCTCGCTGCTGGTGGCGAACCTGACCACGGTGGTGTCCTTCGGGCTGATTGCGCTGTCCGACATCCCGGCCTTGTCGGCCATCGGGCGGGTTGTCGCGCCGGGGGCGCTGCTGGCGCTGTGGCTGACGGCGGTCATGTCATGCCCCGCGTCACCAACAGACACAAGTTGCTGAGCGGAGCGACCACACCGCGCCGTGCCGTGCCAAGGCCGGTGTGGGAACATTGCAGGTCGCACCGTTCGATCGCTGTCACTGGTAGACGTCGTACCCGCATGCCCCCCGCCACACCGCCCCCTGCCGACGCCTGGTCCATGCCCGCATTGGTTCGCGCCAGCCTGGGCCTGCATGGCCTGGCTCTTGGCGCCATGGCGTTGATGCCCCGGCATGCGCTGTGGGCCCTCGGCGGCATCGCGATCAACCACTTGGTCCTCAGCGCCAGCGGTCTGTGGCCGCGCAGCAGTCTGCTCGGCGCCAACCTGACTCGCTTGCCGGCCTACAGCGCGGCCCGTGGCGAGATCGCGCTGACGATCGACGATGGCCCCGATCCCGCCGTGACCCCCGCCGTGCTGGACCTGCTCGACGCGCATGACGCCAGGGCCACGTTCTTCTGCATCGCCGAGCGCGCGCAGCAACATCCGGCACTGACACGCGAGATCGTGGCGCGCGGCCACAGCGTGCAGAACCACACGCACCGTCATCGGCACACCTTCTCGTTGCTGGGGCCGCGCGGCTTTGCGGCCGAACTGTCGCGTGCCCAGCAGGTGTTGACCGAGCTGACCGGGCAGCGCCCGAGCTGCTTCCGCGCGCCTGCCGGCCTGCGCAATCCCTTCCTCGATCCGGTGCTGCATCGCCTCGGGTTGCGGTTGGTGAGCTGGACGCGGCGCGGCTTCGACACGCGTGAACGCGACCCGCAACGCGTGCTCGGGCGGCTGACCCGCGCGCTGGCTGCGGGCGACATCCTGCTGCTGCACGACGGCAACGCCGCGCGCTCTGCCGCCGGCCGGCCAGTGGCCCTCGACGTGCTGCCAGCCCTGTTGTCGGTCTGTCGCGCACGGGGGTTGAAGCCGGTGACGCTGCCCGAAGCGCTCGTGGTGCACCCAGGGGTCGCCGTCGCATGAGCACCCCCACCGAATCACCGCTGGCCATCACCGACTACACCGTGACCAGCGCGCTCGGCTGCGGTCGGGCAGCGACGCTGCAGGCGCTGCGCGACAGCCGCAGCGGCTTGCGGCATCAGCGCTTCGACACCGCAACCTTCAGCGCGTGGATCGGCATGGTGGACGGCGTCGACGACCAGCGCCTGCCGCCGTCGCTGGCTGACCACGACTGCCGCAACAACCGCCTGGCATGGCAGGCGTTGCACGCCGACGATTTCATCGCCAGCGCCCGCCGCGCGAGCGCGCAGTACGGCGCCCACCGGGTCGGCGTGTTCATCGGCACCAGCACCTCGGGCATCCTGCAGACCGAACGGGCCTACCGTCACCGCGACCCGCTCACCGGTGCGCTGCCATCGGATTTTCGCTACGCGCAGACCCACAACCCCTACTCGGTGGCGGACTTCACGCGCCGCGCGCTCGGCCTGCGCGGCCCGGCCTTCGTGGTGTCCACCGCGTGCTCGTCGAGCGCCAAGGTGTTCGGCAGCGCGGCGCGGATGATCCGGGCAGGGTGGATCGACGCGGCCGTGGTGGGCGGTGTGGACAGTTTGTGCCTGACCACCCTGTACGGGTTCAGGTCGCTGGAGCTGCTGTCGGACGAGATCTGCCGCCCGTGGGACGCGCAGCGACGCGGCCTGTCGATCGGCGAAGGCGCCGCCTACGCACTGATCGAACGTGATGGGCCGGCGCCTGCCGCCTGGCTGCTGGGCGTGGGCGAGAGCAGCGACGGCCACCACATGAGCAGCCCGCACCCACAAGGCACCGGCGCGGCGGCGGCGATGCGTGCGGCACTCGACCAGGCCGGCCTGCAACCGAGCCAGGTGGACTACATCAACCTGCACGGCACCGCCACGCCCAGCAACGATGCCGCCGAAGACCTGGCGGTGCGATCGGTCTTCGGCACCTCGCTGCCCTGCAGTTCGACCAAGGGAGCGACCGGCCACACGCTGGGTGCGGCCGGCGCGATCGAGGCGGCCCTCTGCCTGCTGGCGCTGCAGCGCGGCCTGATGCCGGGCGTGCTGAACCTGCGCACCCCCGATCCGGCACTGCAGTGCCACATCATCGACGCCAACCGCGAAGCGGCGCTGCAGACCGTGGCCAGCAACTCCTTCGGCTTCGGCGGCTCGAATGCCTGCCTGTTGCTGGGGGCGGCCGTATGACATCGCGTGGACTGACGGTGTTCGTTCAGGGCATCGGGCTGCTGGGGCCGGGCTGGGCCGATTGGTCGTCTGCCCGCGCCTCGCTGTGCGATCCGGCAACGTGGCGGCCGGGCCCGATCGCCCTGCCAGCGCCCAGCCGCCTGCCGCCTGCCGAGCGGCGGCGCGCCAGCGACATCGTCAAGCTGTCGCTGGCAGTGGCAGAGCAGGCCTGCCAAGGCACCGGTATCGACACCCGCACCCTGGCCACGGTGTTCAGCGCCTCGACTGGGGACGCGAACAACTGCCATGCCTTGTGCGAGGCCCTGGCCAGCACGGAACGGGTGATGTCGCCGACCCGATTCACGAATTCGGTGCACAACGCCGCTGCCGGCTACTGGCACATCGCGACCGCATCGCAAGCGCCCTCGACCAGCCTCAGCGGCTTCGATGCCAGCTTCGGTGCGGGATTGATCGAGACGGTGGTCCAGTGCAGCACCTGGCAGCGGGCAGTGCTGCTGGTGACCGGCGACGTGCCCTACCCCGAACCGCTGCTGTCGGCCCGGCCGGTGTCGATGGCGCTGGGTGTCGCGGTGCTGCTGTGCCCCGAGCCGGGCGCACACGACCTGGCCCGTCTGGTCGTTCAACCGGGCGAGACACCGGCCAGCACCCTGGATGATCCTGGCCTCGAGGCCCTGCGTGTCGCGGTGCCCGCCGGCCGCGGACTGCCCTTGCTGCTGGCGCTGGCACGCCGTGAGACGACAACAGTCGTGCTCGGCTACCTCGATGGCCTGACGCTGTCGGTCGACGTGACCATCGCGGAGCGGGCATGAACGCCGCGCGGCAGCCCGAAGGCGCTCATGCCCGCTCGGCGGGAACGGCTGCAGGACGAAGGGTGCACCGGTGAGCACTGCGCAGCCATCGACGCTGGACCATGCCGGGATCGCCGAGCGCATCCCACACGCCGGCCGCATGTGCCTGCTGGACCGGCTGCACAGCTGGTCCGATCAGCATGTGCACTGCACCGCCACCAACCACCGCGACGCCGATCACCCGCTGCGCAGCGCCAGCGGCCTGCTGGCGCCATGCGCCATCGAATACGCGGCGCAGGCAATGGCTCTGCATG
>JANXTP010000436.1 GCA_025352345.1 Burkholderiales bacterium
CGTGCTGGCCACTGTGGAGACGCAGCGCAACGAACTGTTGACGCCTGCAGGCGGCGCCCCACGAGGCGCCTTGTCCGAAGCCTTGAAACGACAGTCGCAGCTCGGCACCGAGTTTAAGGCCGCCGACACCGACGTGTCTACCTATCGGCACAAGGTGGACTTGCTTGGCGGGATGCGGCGCGACCAGGCTGCTGACGAGGCTGAACGGCCATGGGCAGGCTTTCGCACGCAGGAACACGAGGCGCGCGGCAAGCTCTTGGCCATCGAGCGAGTTCAGAACGCACTGGCAGCCGAGCGCCAGCGCGCCGAACAGCTGGACGCGCAGGTCAAGCTGCTTCGCAGCCGGCTGGAAGCGTTCGCCGAGCAGGAGACTGCGGCCAAGGCGCGCGGCGCGGCGGTGGAGGCAGCGCAGCAGGCAGCGACCGCTGCGGCGCATTTGGTGGCCCAATGGGCGAACCAGGCCAGCGCTGCGGAATCTGCCTATGAAGCCGCAAGAAACCTGCTGCGCCGGGCGCGCCAGGACGACACCCGCGCCAGCCTGGCCCGCGAACTCGACGAAATGAAGCAGAGGGCCCAGTCCACACAGGTGCGCTTGCAACAGGTGGAGGCCGAGCAAGCCAGGACGCTGGATCTGCAGGTGCAGGCGGCGGCCTCTCAGATCGATGCCGGTGTGCTCCAGCAGCTGCGCACGCAGAGCCAACGGTTGCGCGAACTGCAGATTCAGCGTGCCGCGGCGGCGACCCGCCTTCGGTTCAAGCTCGTTGACGGCCACGGCGTCCAATTGAGTGGCGAGCCACTGGCTGGCACTGGTGAAAGGCTGCTGCTGAAGGCCGCCACACTGCAACTGGGTGCGATGGGCCAGATTGAGATATCACCGGGTGGCGCAGACTTGGCCGAGCTGGGCCGCCAGGAGCTTGCTGTGAGCGACGTGCACGCCGCACTGCTGCAACGGCTGGGTCTGGTCTCGCTGGACGAAGTCGAGGCGCGGCATCAGGCGCACACCCAGCGTGCAGCCGAGCTGAAGGCAACGGCCGCTACGCTGAAGGCCCTGGCGCCCAAGGGCGTGGAGGCACTGCGCGCCGAGGCCTTGGCGCAGGCCGCTCGGGCGAAAGAGGTCGAGGCGGCGCTGGGCAAGATTCCTGCGGCTCCGGACACTGCCACCGCGCCGATGCAATCAGTCTCTGAAGCCGAAGCCGCGGAGGACGGCGCGCGCCGCGCGCTGGAACAGATCAACGCCAGCCTGGGCCCTGCGCGCGTCGCCGCGGGCAATGCACAAACCACACGGGAAGCCGCGCAGCGCGAGCACCAGGCAGCCCAGCACTTGTTGAATGCGCCCGACCGTGCCGACAAACTGCAGGCGGCCAGCCAGGCCTTGGTGGACGCACGTGCAGAGCAGTCGTCTCTGGCCGCTTCGGTCAGGACCAAGGCCGACGAGGTGGCGCAAGCACGCCCTGACATCCTCAAGCAGGACGTCGAGCGCTATCAACGCAGCGCCGAACAACTGGAGAAGAGCTTCGAGGAACGCAAGACGGCCTTGCTGCGCCTGGAAGTCGAACTGGAGAGCGCTGGCGCTCAAGGCCTGGAAGAGCGGCGGGCAGCGGTGGCGCGCGACCTGGCCCAGGCGGCGCGCCGCGCCGAAGAGTTGCGCCGCCGCGCCGCGGCGCTGGACTACTTGATGAAACTGCTGAAAGACCAGCGTGGCGCCTTGACGCGCAAGCTGCAGGCACCGTTGCAGAAGCATCTGAACCACTACCTGCAACTGCTGTTTCCGCAGGCGCACCTGGTGATCGATGAGACCCTAAGCCCAGGGCCGCTGACGCGCAGCGGCCCGACAGGGCCAGAGTCAGGTGCCTTTGAAGCGTTGAGCTTCGGTGCGCGCGAGCAGATGGGGGTGATCAGCCGTCTGGCTTATGCAGACCTGCTGCGTGAGGCGGGGCGGCCGACGTTGATCATCCTGGATGATGCGTTAGTGCACAGCGATGAAGAACGGCTGGGTCTGATGAAGCGGGTGTTGTTTGATGCGGCGACGCGGCATCAGATTTTGCTGTTCACGTGTCATCCGATGAACTGGAGAGACATTGGGGTGAGTCCGAGGTTTTTGGAGGACATCCGAATAACAGCGTAACTGAGTGGCCCGAGAGCCTAGCGACGGCACTCCGGGGCGGCCATAAAAGGCAATTGCAACGACAGGAGGAAACCCATGTCGATCCTGCAGGAGATACTGGTCTGGACCCAGGGGCTTGCCGCATGGCAAAGCGATGCGGTTGCCCGCTTGCTTGCCAAGCAGACGCTGACGGCAGAGGATCAGGACGATTTGTTCGCGCTTCTCAAGGCGGCACATGGCATCCCTGACCCGAAAGACCGGAATCCGAAGCCGCTCACGGCCGATCAGATTCCCGCATCTGTCAAAGCGACGATGCATGTTGAACTGCATGCCATCAAGAACATGCGCCACGTCAACGCGATCGCGGAGAACCAGCATCTGCCGTTCAGCGCGACGGGAATGACGGTCATTTACGGCGACAACGGATCGGGAAAGTCCGGGTACTCACGCGTGCTCAAGCGCGCCTGCCGTGCCCGCGATCAGATGGAGGCCATCCATCCGAACGCCAATATGCCGGCGGGTAAGGCTGGCGCTCCAGAGGCCGCCTTCGAGATTGCCGTGGATGGCGTTGCCAAGGATGCGCAGTGGACACAGGGCAAGACCGCACCTCCCGAGTTGTCGTCATTCGCCATCTTCGATTCGCGCTGCGCGCGCGCCTACCTCGACAGCGAGGACGATTTCTCTTACGTGCCCTATGGGCTGGACGTTTTCGAAGGACTGGCGAAAGTCTGCAAGCAATTGAAGACCTTGGTCGACACTGAGCATGCACAGTCCGCAGTCGATCTCACCGCGTTCGTGCCGCTGCAGGGGGACACGCTCGTAGGCAAGTTGATTGCATCGCTGACGGCTAAGAAGTTATCCGTAAATAGTAAACTCTCGTCCCGAGCCGCATTTCACGCGGCGGTTGGACGAAGGCATGGCAACACGCAAGCGAGTTGAGTCGTGGGTGGTGACCGATGATTTCTGGCAGCGAGTCGAGCCGCTGA
>JANXTP010000037.1 GCA_025352345.1 Burkholderiales bacterium
TCCACATCGAGCTGCTCCATCGCGTCGAACAGGCGCGGCACATGGGCATCGGCCAGGCGTTTGCGGCGCAGGTTGCTCATCACCGCATTCGCCATTTCCAGAGGCCAGATGGCCGGCGCGATCAGGTGTGCCGCCAGCACCGCGTAGGCGCTGGCGGGCTGCGCCTCGTCGTGCATCACGATGGCGAGCGCGTACGACGCATCCAGCACCACCGTCGCCTCACTCATTCGAGGCCCGCCGCCTTCAGCTTGCGCGCGGTGTGTGCTTCGCGCTGATCGCGGACGACCTGCACGATGTCGGAGATGGGCGCCGCACCGCCATCGCGTCGTATGTCTACATTCAAATCCATGATCGCCTGGATGGCGGCCAATCGCCGCGCCTTGTCGACCACGGGTACGGCCTGGACAGGCACCAGCCGCACCACCGGCTTGTTGTGCCGGGTGATGACAATCTCTTCCCCCGCCTCGGCACGGCTGACCAGTTCGGAGAAATGCGTCTTGGCCTCGAACAGGCCGATGCTTTGGATGGATCGTGACAAGGACATGGTCGCTCCAGCGCTAAAAATCTGGTTGAACAGACCAGATTTTAGCGCACTACCAACCCTGCGTTAGATTGTCCTGCCGCACCGGAGCACCGCATGACCCTGACCCCCTCGCCGCTGGCGGCCCTGAACGATCCCTCTCTGCTGAAGACCGACGCACTGATCGATGGCGTGTGGGTAGGCGCGATGCAGCGTTTCGCCGTCGACGATCCGGCCACCGGATCGACCTTGGCCGCGGTGGCGAACCTGGGCGCCGCCGAAGCCGAAGCGGCCATTGCCGCCGCCAACCGCGCCTGGCCGGCCTGGCGCAACAAGACGGCCAAAGAGCGCGCCGCGATCCTGATGCGGTGGTATCACCTGCTGGTTCAACATGCCGACGACCTGGCCCGCATCATGACCGCCGAACAGGGCAAGCCGCTGGCCGAGGCCAAGGGTGAAGTCACCTACGGCGCCAGCTTCCTGGAATGGTTCGCCGAAGAGGCCAAGCGCGTCTACGGTGAAACCGTGCCGACCACCGACGCCAACAAGCGCGTGCTCGTCATCAAGCAGCCCATTGGTGTGTGCGCCGCCATCACGCCGTGGAATTTCCCGATCGCGATGATCACCCGCAAGGTCGCGCCGGCGCTGGCTGCGGGCTGCACGGTGGTCATCAAGCCGGCCGAGCAGACGCCGTTGTCGGCACTGGCGGTGGCCGAGCTGGCCCAGCGCGCAGGCATGCCACCGGGCGTGCTGAACATCGTCACCGCCGACAGCGAGCAGTCGATCGCCATCGGCAACGTGCTGTGCGCCAGCGACACCGTGCGCCACCTGTCATTCACCGGCTCGACCGAGGTCGGCCGCATCCTGATGAAGCAATGCGCGCCGACGGTCAAGAAGCTGTCGCTCGAACTCGGCGGCAATGCGCCGTTCATCGTGTTCGACGATGCCGACATCGACAGCGCGGTCGAGGGCGCGCTGGTCAGCAAATACCGCAATGCCGGCCAGACCTGCGTCTGTGCGAACCGGCTGTATGTGCAGGACAGCGTCTACGACACCTTCGTCGACAAGCTCGCCGCGAAGGTGCGCGCCATCCAGGTCGGCAACGGCTTCGAGGCCGGCGTCACGCAAGGCCCGATGATCGATGCGAATGCGATCGCGAAGATCGAGAGCCATGTCGCCGACGCGCTGGCCAAGGGCGCCAGGCTGCTGGTCGGTGGCCACCGCATGCACGGCCATTTCTTCGAGCCCACCGTGCTCGCCGACACCACCGCCGACATGCTCTGCGCCCGCGAGGAAACCTTCGGCCCGGTGGCGCCGGTGTTCCGCTTCCACACCGAGGCCGAAGCCATTGCGTTGGCCAATGCGACCGAGTTCGGCCTGGCCAGCTACTTCTACAGCCGCGACATCGGGCGCATCTTCCGCGTCGGCGAGGCGCTGGAATACGGCATGGTCGGCGTCAACACCGGGCTGATCTCGACCGCCGAGGTGCCGTTCGGCGGCGTCAAGCAGTCGGGGCTGGGTCGCGAAGGTTCACACCATGGCATCGACGATTACGTCGAGATCAAGTACCTGTGTATGGGTGACATCCAGCGCTGAGCCACCGCCACGCAACACATGCATTTCCCCACGCTCGAAATCCGCCACTGGGTGCTGCTGACGTTTGTCGGCTCTGCGCTGTATGTGCACCTGCGCGGCCGGGTGCGCTTCAAGCTGGCGCGCGCGCTGACCGACTTCACCGTGCTGCTGGCGCCGATCAACCTGCTGATGTACGCCTTCTCGCGTATCCCGCGCAGCGCCTACATCGATGTGGCGCAGTTTCCTGAACTGGTCGAGCTGCAGACGCACTGGCCGACGATCCGCGACGAGGCGCTGCGCCTGAACGACGAGGGCTACATCCGTGCCGCGGCCGGCTACACCGACATCGGCTTCAACTCGTTCTTTCGCACCGGCTGGAAGCGCTTTTACCTCACCTGGTACGGCAAGGACCTGGCCTCGGCGCAGGCGCTGTGCCCGCGGACGGTGGCACTGCTGCGAGGCATCCCGTCGATCAAGGCGGCGATGTTCGCCTCACTGCCACCGGGCGCGCGGCTGGTGCGGCACCGTGACCCGTACGCCGGCTCGCTGCGCTTTCACCTCGGGCTGCGAACACCGAACGATCCCGGCTGCTACATCGATGTGGACGGCGAGCGCTACCACTGGCGCGACGGCGAGGCGGTGATGTTCGACGAGACCTACATCCACACCGCCGCCAACACCACCGACCAGCAGCGCGTGATCCTCTTCTGCGACATCGAGCGGCCGCTGTGGGGCAGCCCGCTGCGCGTGTTCAACCGGTTGTTTGCCAAGCACTTCATGGCCGCCGCCTCGACGCAGAATGTCAACGGCGAGCCGATCGGCGGCATCAACAAGGCGTTCGCCCACGCCTACAAGCTGCGCGCCGCCGCCAAGGAGTTCAAGCGCGGCAACCGCACCGCGTATTACGTGCTGAAGTGGCTGGCAATCGCCGGATTGGTGTGGGCGATCTTCTGGTGAGGGCACTTCTGTGACGGCACGGGGCGCTTCGGCGCGCTGGATTCCGCCCCCGGATCAGCTCAGTGCGAATCCTCGTCGTTTGCTGCCGGGATGGCACCGTGTTCGACCCGGTTGGCATAACCCGAACGGCCGGTGGCCTGCGCCGAGGCCGCAAGGCCGGCTGCGCGGCGCAGCAGCATGTCGGGCTGCGTGCCATCGGCTGGATACGACGCGATGCCCAACGCGGTGGCCACTGCCAGATCGACGCCACCGACCTTGAAGGTCTCGCCGAGCGAGCCCAACAGCTTGCGGCCGACGCGGTCGGCATCGGCGGGCGTGTCGATCAGCGACAGCAGCACGGCAAACGCATCGTCACCGACCGAGGCGACCACATCGCTGGCACGCACGCCGGCACGCAGCCGCACCGCAACCTTGCGGCGAAGCGTGCCGGCGGCCTCGGGCCCGAGGCGCGCCATCGTCGTCGCCAGACCCTCGATGCGCAGCACCAGCAGCGCCATCGGCGCCGGCTCGCGCTCGCGCAGCGCCAGCAGGTGGCTCATGTGTTCGATCAGCTGACCCGCGTGCGGCAAGCCGGTGTGCACATCGGTGGCGAAAGCCTGCCGGGTCACGGCCCGCACCCGCTGCCGCTCGATCGCTGCGCGCAGCCGACGCGGCCAGTCGGGTTGCACCAGCTCATCGGGGCTGGCGATGTCCTGCGCCCCGTCACGCAGCCAGCGCACACAGTCGGACGCCGTCGGTGCGTCGGCCACGACGATCACCGCCACGTCCGACGCACAGCGGACCCAGCCGTCCCAGCCGCCATGGACCACCAGCACATCGACCGGTGCGGCGGCGAGCCGCGGCCAGAGCTCGTCGGCAGCGCAGCACGCGGTGTCGAACGGGCCGAACCCGTCGCCATCGACCGGAGCTTCCATGCCCGCCCATGCCGCGGCCGCCTGGGTCGGTCCGGTGTGCAGAACATGCCAACTCGCGTCGCTCATCGGGATCGTCCTCGCCATCGGTTTCCATGCGATTGTGGCCGCGAGAAGGCCGGCGCGGGGCCGGTGATCAGACTGGACAATTCAGGCTGTCCAGCGCTGTCGTCATGAACCCCACGCATGCCCTTGAACCCACCGATCAGCGGCTGATGCCGGTGGCAGGCAGCCACCATCGACTCACCGGCAAATCGCTGGTGGGGAACAGCAGCGATCTGCGCCGCGCCTTGTGGGACGCCGACACCGTGATCGTCGCCCATGGCACCGAACCCGACCCGGTGTTCTTCCATGGCAACCAGCGCGCGCTGACGCTGTTTGAGATGGACTGGGCCGCGTCCGTCCAACGTCCATCGCGGCTGTCCGCCGAGCCGCTGCGGCGCGGCGAGCGGGCACGGCTGATGGCGCAAGTGACCCGCGACGGCTGCATCACCGACTACGCAGGCGTGCACATCTCATCGACCGGGCGGCGCTTTCGCATCGAGCAAGCGGTGGTCTGGAGCCTGATCGACGGGGACGGTGTGTGTCGTGGGCAGGCCGCTGCGTTTGCCCATTGGCGGCCACTGTGATGCTTTGCGAAGGAGCAGAAGCGACCGACCGTGCCACCCAACGTCGGCGAACAGGCGCTTCAGGTACAACCAGAAGATGTAGCCACCAGATGGAGTTGCCGTATGGGCATTAACGCTCGCGTAGACATGTCAACGCGCGGTTTCGTGACGGAGATGCCTGATTCGCTGCGCTACGCGGCCTCAACCCGAGTCGAGTTCGAAGTGACGGGAATGATGTGCGCGCGCATTCCGCGCTCGAGTCGCGTACTGGACATCGGTTGTGGAACCGGGTCCATTTCCTCACTCGTGATTGCCGAATGCAACGCAAAACTGGTCGGCATTGAGCCTGATCCCGATCGGGCTGAAGCATGTCGCTCGCGTGGCATCGCGACTGTGTGCGGGTACTACAACGACCAGACGGCCGATGAACTCGGCGCATTCGATGTGATCATGTTCGCCGATGTACTGGAACATGTCCCCGATCCAGTTTCGTTGCTGGAGCGAGCAGCGCAACATCTAACCCGCACCGGATGCGTGATCGTGTCGGTACCAAATGTCGCGCATTGGACCATTCGCTGGTCGTTGCTGCGCGGGCGTTTTGACTACCAGCCTACAGGCATCATGGATGCGACGCATCTGCGGTGGTTTACGTCCCGAACCGCTGATCAGGTGATCGCGGCGGCCGGTCTGTCCGTTGTTGAACACGACTGGACAAGCGGGAGTTGGATGTCCGCTTATCGGCGAATTCCGAAGCGATTCCGGAGGGTATTGCTGCGGGCATTGGTTCGGCTCGCTCCGCATGCGTTCGGTTGCCAACACGTCGTTACCGCGAGACGCGCCACCTGAGCACCACCCAAGCTTGTTGCGGAGTGGTGGCGAATACAATCTGGCTGCGCTGCGGGTGTAGTTCAATGGCAGAACGGCAGCTTCCCAAGCTTCATACGAGGGTTCGATTCCCTTCACCCGCTCCAGCACACCACTCCGAACAACGGCCCTCTCAGGGCCGTTTTTGCTGCCCGTTGCGCACCTGCCCATGAGTTCCAAGGTCCCCTCGCCGAACCTCGACACCGACGAGTCGATGCCGCATCGCCCGATCAAATCATTCGTGCTGCGCGCGGGTCGCATGGGCCCCGGCCAGACGCGGGCGATGAACGACTGGGGGCCGCGGTTCCTGGTGCCGTACGCGCCGCAGCCGCTGGACACCGCCGCGGTCTTCGGCCGCAGCGCGCCGCTGATCGTCGAGATCGGCTTCGGCATGGGGGATGCCACCGCCACCATCGCCGCCGCCCTGCCCGACACCGACTTTCTCGGCCTGGAGGTGCACGGCCCGGGGGTTGGCGCGCTGCTGAAGCTGATCGGGGAGCGCAGCCTCGCCAATGTGCGCATCGTTCGGCACGACGCGGTCGACGTGCTGGAGCAGATGATCGCGCCCGCCTCGCTGGCTGGAGTGCATGTGTTTTTCCCCGATCCGTGGCACAAGCTGAAGCACCACAAGCGGCGGCTGATCCAGCCTGCGTTCGCGGCACTGCTGGCGTCGCGGCTGGCGCCGGGCGGCTACCTGCACTGCGCGACCGATTGGCAACCGTATGCGGTGCAGATGCTGGAGGTGCTGACGGCAGAGCCGGCCTTGTCGAACACAGCCGCGCACGGCAGCGACGGCTGCGCACCGAAGCCCGACTACCGGCCGCTGACCAAGTTCGAGAAACGCGGACTGAAGCTCGGTCACGGCGTGTGGGACCTGGTGTTTCGCCGCGTCTGACGGCCGTCGGCTCTGGGGCCGAGGCGCGCCAAGCACGATCGCTGGACTTTCGTTATCGTGTACGGGTTGTTACTGAGTTTCGGCTCGCCGCAGCGGCCGTGGCGACCGCCTAAATCCTTGTTTTCCCCCCGCAGCGCCGTTCGGCACCGGGACGAAGCATTCCACCACCTCGATCCGCGTCGGGCCTGCGCCAGTCCGGTTCACTGACTGCCAGCGCCCATGAACACGAACACCTCGCGCTTTCCCCTCGCCCTGGCCAGCGTTGCCGCGCTGCTGATGCTGTCGTTGGCCAGCGGCTGCTCGAAGCCCGGCCCGGCCGGTGGCCCGCCCGGTGCGCCACCGGTGTCGGTGGCCCCGGCGGTGCAGCGCACCGTCACCGACATTGAGGAATTTACCGGTCGGCTCGAAGCGCCGCGCTCGGTCGAAGTGCGGCCGCGCATCGGCGGCACGATCGACAAGGTGCATTTCCGTGACGGCCAGCGCGTGGTGCAGGGCGCGATGCTGTTCACCATCGATCCGAAGCCGTTCCAGGCCGAGCTGTCGCGGGCGCAATCACAGCTGACGGCGGCCCGCTCACGGGCTGCGCTGGCCACCTCCGATCTGGCCCGCGCCAAGAAGCTGCTCGATTCGAAAGCGGTGTCGGCGCAGGAGTTCGACCAACTCACGTCGGGTGCTGCCACCAGCGGCGCCGACATCGCAGCCGCCGAGGCGGCAGTGCGCGTGGCCCAGCTGAATCTGGGCTACACCAGCGTGCGCGCGCCGATGGCCGGCCAGCTGTCGCGCGCCATCATCACCGAGGGCAACTTGGTCAACGACCAGAGCGTGCTGACCACGCTGGTCGCCACCGAGAAGGTCTATGCCTACTTCGACGGCAGCGAGCAGACCTTCCTGCGCTTGCGCAAGGGCGATCCCGGCCAGCGCCTGGTGCACATGGGCCTGGCCGACGAACCCGGCTTTCCGCACGAAGGGAAGGTCGATTTCATCGACAACCAGCTGAACCCGCAGACCGGCTCGATCCGCATGCGTGCGGTGTTCGACAATCCGAAGGGTGAGTTCACGCCGGGTCTGTTCACCCGCATCCAGCTGGCGGGCGGCGCGGCCTACCCGGCGGTGCTGACACCGGAACGCGCGATCAGCACCGACCAGAGCAAGAAGCTGGTGTTTGTGATCGGCGAGGGCAATCTGGCGCAGCCCCGCGAAGTGCACCTGGGCACATTGATCGACGGCATGCGCGTGGTCAGCTCGGGCCTGAAGGCCGGGGACCTGGTGGTCGTCGATGGCCTGCAGCGGGTGCGCCCGGGCGCGCCAGTGCAGCCGATCAAGGTGGAGACCGACGAGCGTGGCATGCCGATTCCGACGCCACCGGCCGGCGGCCCTCCGGGCACGGCGCCTGCGGCCCCGGCCGCATCGGCGCCGGCCTCAGCGGCCAAGCCTTGAACCGCCGGGTGAACGGAAGCCACGCATGAACATCTCCCGCTTCTTCATCGACCGACCGATCTTCGCGGCGGTGCTGTCGGTCGTCATCACGCTGGTCGGCGCGATCGCGATCTTCACGCTGCCGATTTCCGAATACCCCGAGGTCACGCCGCCGCAGGTGGTGGTGCGCGCCCAGTTCCCTGGCGCGAATGCGCGGGTGATCGCCGAAACGGTCGCCACGCCGCTGGAGGAGCAGCTCAACGGCGTCGAAGGCCTGCTCTACATGAACAGCCTCGCCACCGCCGACGGCGCGATGACGCTGACCATCAGCTTCAAGATCGGCACCAACCCCGAAGTGGCTGAAACCGCGGTGCAGAACCGCGTGCAGCGCGCATTGCCGCGTCTGCCGGAGATCGTGCGCCAGGTCGGCGTGACGACCGAGAAAAGCTCGCCGAACCTGACCATGGTCGTGCACATGGTGTCGCCGGACAACCGCTACGACGCGCTGTACCTGCGCAACTACGCGGCACTGAATGTGCGTGACCAGCTGCTGCGCATCCCCGGCATGGGCTCGGTGCAGACCTTCGGCTCGGGCGATTACGCGATGCGCATCTGGCTCGACCCGCAGAAGCTCGCAGCGCGCAACCTGACCTCGGGCGACGTGGTCGCCGCTTTGCGCGAGCAGAACGCGCAGGTCGCTGCCGGCGTGGTCGGCGCGACACCGGCGCCCGCTGGGACGGAATTCCAGCTGGCGATCAACACCCAGGGGCGGTTGGTCACCGAGCAACAGTTCGCCGAGGTCATCGTCAAGGCCGACACCACCGACCGCTCCGTGATCCGCATCAAGGACCTGGGCCGCGTCGAGATGGGCCCGAACACCTATGCGCTGGGCTCGCTGCTCAACAACAAGGAAGCGGCCGCGCTGGCGATCTTCCAGGCGCCGAATTCGAACGCACTGCAGCTGTCGTCCAATGTGCGCGAGACGATGGAGCGGCTGAAGGCCGACTTCCCTGAAGGCGTCGGCTACTCGATCGTCTATGACCCGACGCGCTTCGTGCAGACCTCGATCGAGAAGGTGATCCACACGCTGCTCGAAGCGATCGCACTGGTTGTCATCGTGGTCGTGATCTTCCTGCAGACCTGGCGGGCGTCGCTGATCCCGCTGCTGGCGGTGCCGGTGTCCATCGTCGGCACCTTTGCAGTGCTGCTGCTGTTGGGATTCTCGATCAACACGCTGACGCTGTTTGGCCTGGTGCTGGCGATCGGCATCGTGGTCGACGACGCGATCGTCGTGGTGGAAAACGTCGAGCGCAACATCGAGGCCGGCCTCAGCCCGCACGACGCCAGCGTGAAGGCCATGCAGGAGGTGTCGGGCCCGATCATCGCGATCGGCCTGGTGCTGTGCGCGGTGTTCGTGCCGCTGGCTTTCGTCAGCGGGCTGACCGGCCAGTTCTACAAGCAGTTCGCGGTCACGATCGCGATCTCCACCGTGATCTCGGCGTTCAATTCGCTGACGCTGTCACCGGCCCTCAGCGCCATCCTGCTGCAGCCGCACGACGCGCCGAAGGACCGGCTGACGCGGATCATCGACAGCGTCTTCGGCCGCTTCTTTGCCTGGTTCAACCGCTTCTTCAACCGCAACGCCGGCCGCTACAGCGGCATGGTCACCAATACCGTCGTCAAGCGCAAATCGATCGCGCTGGTGATCTATGCGGCGCTGCTCGGCATGACCGTGTTCATGTTCACCCAGGTGCCACCGGGCTTCGTGCCGCAGCAGGACAAGCAGTACCTGATCGGCATCGCGCAGTTGCCCGACGGCGCCAGCCTGGAGCGCACGACCAAGGTCATCCGCCAGATGAGCGACATCGCGCTGTCGATTCCCGGTGTGCGCGACTCGGTGGCCTTCCCCGGCTTGAGCATCAACGGCTTCACCGCGGCGTCGAACTCGGGCATCGTGTTCTTCGGCCTCGACGAGTTCGAGAACCGCACCTCGGCGCAGACCAGCGCCAAGGCCATCGTCGGGCAGGTGAACCAGAAGCTGGGCGCGATCCAGGGCGCTTTCCTGTTCGTACTGAACCCGCCGCCGGTCAGCGGGCTGGGCAATGCCGGCGGCTTCAAGCTGCAGCTGCAGGACCGCGAAGGCGCCGGCGAGGCCGCACTGAACGGTGTCGTGCATCAGCTGATGGGGCGCATCTACGGCAACCCCAACAGCAGCATCACGCAGGCCTTCAGCAACTACCAGATCAACGTGCCGCAGCTGTTCGCCAACGTGGACCGCACCAAGGCCAAGCAGATGGGTGTCAACCTGAATGACATCTACGACACGATGCAGACCTACCTCGGGTCGCTGTACGTCAACGACTTCAACCGCTTCGGCAAGACCTACCAGGTCATCGTCCAGGCCGACGCGAACTACCGTGCGAAGGCCGAGGACATCGGCAATCTGAAGATCAGAAACAGCGCGGGCGCGATGGTGCCGCTGGGCGCGGTGATGACGGTTGAGCCCACTTTCGGGCCGGCGGCGGTGGGCCGCTACAACAGCCTGTACACCGCCGACTTCAACGGCGCGCCCAAGCCCGGCTTCAGCTCGGGCGAGGCTCAGGCCGAGATGGAGAAGATCCTGACGGAGACGCTGCCGCGCGGCATGGGCTACGAATGGACCGAACTGGTTTACCAGGAAAAAATCGCCGGCAACACGATGGTCTACATCTTCCCGCTGTGCGTGCTGCTGGTGTTCCTGGTGCTGGCCGCCACCTACGAAAGCTGGACGCTGCCGCTGGCGATCATCCTGATCGTGCCGATGTGCATCCTGAGCGCGATCACCGGCGTGTGGCTCAGCGAGTTCTTCGGGCAGCCGGCCGACAACAACATCTTCACGCAGATCGCGTTCGTGGTGCTGGTCGGGCTGGCGTGCAAGAACGCGATCCTGATCGTCGAGTTCGCGCGTGAGCTGGAGCTGCAGGGCCGCACGCCGGTGCAGGCGGTGGTCGAGTCGTGCCGGCTGCGGCTGCGCCCGATCCTGATGACCTCGATCGCCTTCATCGCGGGCGTCGTGCCGCTGGTGCTGTCCAGTGGCGCGGGCGCCGAGATGCGGCAGGCCATGGGCATCGCGGTGATGAGCGGCATGATGGGTGTCACTGTGTTCGGTCTGGTGCTGACGCCGGTTTTCTACACGGTGCTGCGCAAGCTGTCGCCGGCCAAGCTGCACCACGCCGGTCGCACGCCGACACCCCCGTCGTCCGCCCCACCGCCGGCCCTGCCCGCGGGTGCCACCGGAGACAGCCATGCGTGATCCCGCTTTCAAGCTGCTGCCCTGTGCGCAGGCCTGCGCTGCGCTGTCGCTCGCAATGCTCGCCTCCGGCTGCGCCTGGGTCGGACACGATTACCAGATGCCGCCTGCCAAGCTGGACGCCGGCTTCATCGGCGCTGGTGTCGCCAAGGTCAACAGCGAACTGGTCGCCGCCGACATCGCGGCGTTCTGGCGCGGCTTCAACGATGCCGAGCTGAGCGCGCTGGTCGAGCGGGCCTTGCAGGCCAATGGAGACGTGCGCATCGCCCAGGCGCGGCTGCAGGAATCACGAGCCAACCGCAGCGAAATCGACACCCAGACCTTGCCCAGCATCAGCCTCGATGCCAACGCCAAGCGCTCGGTGTCGCCACCGTCGTCGATCTTCCAGTCGACGCGCAGCCAGCGCACCGGCGCGAATTTCGATGCCAGCTTCGTCGCGAACTGGGAGCTGGATTTCTTCGGCGTCGAGCGGCGCGCCAAGGAATCAGCCAACGCATTGGTCGGCGTCAGCCTGGCGAGTCTGGGTGCGGCGCAGACCAGCGTCGCGGCCGAAGTCGCGCGCAACTACCTGGAGGTGCGCGGACTGCAACTGCGCTACGACGTCACGCAGGCATCGCTTGCCAACCAGCGCGAGTCGCTGACCATCGCGCAGGCCCGTGTCGATGCCGGCCGCGGCACGCAGCTCGACCTGGAGCGCGCGCTGAGCCTCACCGCCAGCACCGAAGCCGCGCTGCCGAGCCTGCAGGCCGCGATCGACCTCGGCATCTACCGCCTCGCGACGTTGACCGCTCAGCCACCAGCAGAATTGCATGCGCGGCTGGCCACACCAGCGCCGCTGCCCGGCCTGCCGGTCACCGACCTCGCGACCCTGCCCGTCGGCACGCCGCAGCAATGGATGGCAAGGCGCCCCGACGTCGCTGCGGCCGAGCGGCAGTTGGCCTCGGCCACGGCAGAGATCGGCGTGACCGAGGGCGACCTGTACCCGAGCATCAGCGTCAGTGGATTGCTGGGCCTGGCCTCGACGAAATTCGTCAACCTGACCGACAGCCAGTCACGTCGTTACTCGATCGGCGCCGGCATCTCGTGGACGCTGCTGGACTTCGGCCGCGTCCGCGCCCGCATCAATGCCAGCGAGGCGCGCACGCTGCAGGCGCTGGCCACCTACGAGCAGACGCTGGCCACCGCACTCGAAGAAACGGAAGGCTCGTTCGCCCAGTTCAGCCGCAATGCG
Organism: Burkholderiales bacterium; assembly: GCA_025352345.1. Classification (GTDB taxonomy): domain Bacteria; phylum Pseudomonadota; class Gammaproteobacteria; order Burkholderiales; family Burkholderiaceae_C; genus PBB1. The sequence goes on from JANXTP010000037.1 coordinate 12,267, forward strand.
CAACGCCGCGAGAGCCTGGCGCGCGCCGAGCGCAGTGCCTCTGAAGCTTCACGGCTGGCGCGGCTGCGCTACGAGGCCGGTGTCACCGACTTCCTGGCGGTGCTCGACGCCGACCGCGAACTGCTGGCAGCGCGCGATGCGCTGGCACAGGCTGATACCGCGAATGCGACTTCGCTGGTGGCGGTGTACCGGGCCCTCGGTGGTGGCTGGGTGGTGCCGGCGCCGGCCACGGCGAGCGTGGCCGCTGACGCAGGACGCTGAGTTTCTTCTGCGAAGAGCTTGAGCCCTGCGGGGACCGCGCCGGGTCTCGGCCCGGCTGCCGAGTAACTTTCATTTACGGGCCCAAATGAAAGTCACCAAAGCAAAGGGCCTCAACACCAGCCCATTTGATCGGCTCGCTTCGGCTGGCCGCCCACTTCAACGGCTCTGGCCCGAGAACACTCTCCGAACTACTTCAGCGGTTACCTCGCTCAGGTTC
>JANXTP010000039.1 GCA_025352345.1 Burkholderiales bacterium
GCGTGTACGGTCACGGCATCGCCGATGCGAAACCGTTTCAGCTGGCGAGCGGTCTCTGCATCGATAGACAGCACGTTCACTGCGTCATCGCGCTGCAGAAGCGCCAGAAAATGACCTTGGACTCTGCGTGTGCCACCATACTTTCCCGAAGTGTCTTTGTCGTTAGTATATCGTTTGTATTTCGATATGTCGTTTATATAGTTACGCTTTGCATCACGTTCGGCAATGAACATGGCGATTGCGTCATGGGCCGTTATTGCTGCGCCTGCCCCAGATACCGGCCGTCGCAGTGCGTGATCTGATTGGGTTCCTGGCTGCTCCAGGCGACCAGATACATCACCCGGCAATAGCACTTCACTTCTTTCGGCGAACTGAACCACACCGAGTTGGGACAGACTTCGCAAGCGGTTTTTTGCTGCGGGCGGCGGGTCGATTCCAACGCGGCCAACGTGGGGCTTTCCACGCTGGGCGGGCCGGGCGGTGTCAGCTGCGGCGTCACGGGAAGAGGGTGCTGCCTGCCCTCCTCCGACAAGCCAGGCTCGAACGCCGGATCGTCCTCGGCCAGCTCCGTCTCCGGGCTCTGCCCGATGGTCGTAGGTGGCTCCTGGCTGAGCAGCGCCAGTGCCTCGTGCATCAACTCTTCGTCGTTCTTGGTGGTCATCTTTGAATTTCCTTGCTTTGTAAAAAACAGCGGGTGAGTGGGCCTGTCTGCTCTGCTCGAGCGCCGCATCGGCAAAGGTGACGGGCAACACGGACCGCACCGCTGCCGCTACAACACGGGTCTTGAATTCGTCTGAACCTGCGACCTGAATGCGCTGGCCATAGCGTTCAAGGGCGATGTGCAGTGCGGCGTCAATGGCGTCCAGCCCAGCGCCGTGAGAGACGTGGAGGTGAGCGCCGTCGTCACGGATTGACGCACCTCCAACGTGATAGGTCTTGACGCCGGTCCCAGCCTCACGGGCCCGTGTCACTCCCCAATCGGACGGGTTAACCACCCAAGCCTTGCTTTCTCGGCTTTCCCTGTCTTGTCGGACTTGCACGACCTCGAGTGCCTCCGGATTGCCCCTCTCGGCTTGCGCCTGCAACCAGTCCGCCCAGTCCATCCGGGCGTACTGCTGCCTCAAGAACTGCCGCTCTCGTCGATGCTGTTCACGGACTTGCGCAATGTCGGCCTTGCGGGTAAGCGCGGCCAAACCGTAAAGCGCCTTCCTGGTCAACCGGTTGCCACCCATCAGCCGGATCGCTGCGCGCTGGAAGTCACCCCTGCGTCGGTGCAGGTCAAGCTCTGCCGACTGACGCTGCTGGAGAACGACCGTCTCGGCCGCCCGCGCTCGGCCTCTTTGCTCGCGCTCCTCTTCGTACTGCGCGTACAGGGCTGACGTGTCAACCCTGGACGGGAGTCGCCTCTTCTCGTACTGGACCCCAGGGACGACTGGCGGCCCGTCAGGCAAGCGAGCAGAAGGCTCGAACGGTCCCAGACGTTTCTCCAGTTGCGGCTTGGACAGGGACCGGTCGACCGAACTGGCCTTGGCGTGGTGTCCGTCTCGATCTGCGAGCACGAAGCCATTGGCTCGCTCTCTCAGGGCCAGACCGTATTCCGACAGGGTGTCATGCAACTGCGCCCAGCTTGCCGCACTCTGAATACGGTCGAGACACTCACGCTGCACCCAGCCGACCAGGCTCTCGACTCCGGCGTGCTTTTCCATCTCGACTGCCCGGCTTTGAGCCCCCCGCTGCTGAGCTGCGTGGTTGTCCGTCTGAAGTCCATAGGTTGCCTCGAGTTCTTCGCACAGCTTGGCGAGCGTCGCGTGGTCGCAGTACGGCGAGTGGACGGTGTGGCGCGTCGGGTGAACCTTGTTGATTGCGATGTGAATGTGCAGGTTGTCTGTGTCGTGATGCAATGCACTGATGCGCTGGTGCTCCCCAAAACCCAAGCCCTCGCACAGGCGCCGCTCAATGGCTTTCAAGACTGCTGCAGACGGTTGCTCGCCGACGCGAAACGACACGACGAGGTGGTAGGTCTTATCCGCGCCTGATCGGGTGTTTTTCCGCTGGGTCAGACGAACTTCGACAGCCGCGTCAAAGGGGTTGTCGCTAACGCAGTTGGTGACGGTGACTGTGCCAACACGCTGCAAATTGCCTTGGGTGTCGGTTATGTAGCGCACCAGGTCGCCGAAATCGCTCTTGCGAGCAGACCGCATCGAGACTTGCTTGGCGATCAAAAGGCGCCCTCGAATTTAGCTGCTAAATCTTTCATGAGAACGCAACGGTCTTGAGGATGCTGCGCATCTCTTGCTGATTGGCCTCGACCTTCACCAGCAACGTCAGTACGAGGCGACGCAGTTCCGGTTGCGAGTAACCCTCCAGGCGCTTGTCGCTGGCAAGCCAGAGCTTGAGCAGACCACCCAGCCTTCCCAGGTCCGCGTTGACTTTGACCAGATCCTGCGCGCAAGCGAAGTCCAGGATGCTGCGCACCTCATAACCCAGGCCTACCTTGCGCAGATAGCCGGACGTGCTGTTGCCCGTCGTGCGAGCCATCTCTTCAATGCCTGCTTTCTCATTTGGCGTGACCCAGACGCGTATCGGCTGGGTTTTTCTGCGTGGCTGTGTTGTGTTTTCCATGGCGTCCAGATCGATGCGGTAGCAGCACTCCTCGACGCACAGGATTCCCGTTGAGCGCCGCAGGTGCGAATAAGGCAAGCAACGCAGGCCGTAGGCCTACGTTGCATATCCTGCCCCGTTTCACGGGTTCATCACACCAAAGAATGATACCAATGGGAACCGATTTAACGTTAGTTATTTCTTCATTTCCGCTATCATCTGAAAAACTTTGGCGAGCTCATGCCGAAATCGATCCGATCCAGGGCCGGTTGACGGTCGATCGGCAGTCGATGGAAACCGAACCGGCATGTAGCCGGTTTTGAATGGAACAGAAATGGACGAGGAATCGATATGGCCAAGAGCTACACCGACGAGTTGGCCCAGTGGGCAACAAAACGGCAAGGCAAGGCGCGAGAGAGGAATCTGGTGATCTTTCACAGCCTGCAGAACGATGTCAGGGCCGCGCTCGATGCCGGCTACTCGTCCAAGACGATCTGGTCTCACATGCAGGATCAGGGTCGGATCGACTTCGGCTATGAGACCTTTCTGATCTACGTCAACCGGGTGATCAAGACGGCTCGCAGCGCCAAACCGAGCAACCGATCGGGCATGGATGTGATGGCGGTCTATGGCACGGCCGGACCGACGTTGAAGGCGAACTCACCCGCTGCGTCAGTCGCTGAGCCGCTCTTGACGCGGTCACCTCACTCTGCAGCCCAGCCCACTCACTTGACCACTTCTTCCCCTTCCCATTTGACTCGACGCACCGGCATGCCCACATTCAAGTTCAACCCCCTTCCACAGCGCGAGGACAATTCCTGATGGCCCGCATCCACATGCTCCTTCAGGGCAAAGGCGGTGTTGGAAAGTCATTCATCGCTTCCGTGCTGGCACAGTACAAACTTGCCAAGGGCCAGAAGCCGCTCTGCATCGACACCGACCCGGTCAACGCCACCTTCTTCGGCTTCAAGGCATTGAAGGTCAAGCGGCTGGAATTGATGGACGGAGAAGAGATCAATCCGCGCAACTTCGACGCGCTGGTCGAACTGATCGCGCCCTCAAGGCACGACGTGGTGATCGACAACGGCGCAAGCTCGTTCGTGCAGCTCGCTCACTACCTGGTCACCAACGAG
>JANXTP010000052.1 GCA_025352345.1 Burkholderiales bacterium
GAGGTCGCCGAGGCGGTGATGGCCGAGGCGATGAAGCAGCTCGGGCGCATCGACGTGCTCGTCAATTCCACCGGCGGCAACGACCTGCCGCAGCTGCTCTTTCGCACGCCGCCGGCCGAGATTCCGGCCATCCTCGAGCGCTGCCTGTTCGCGCAGATTTTGAGCTGCGCGTCGGCCTTGCCGTTCATGCGCGCGGCTGGCGCCGGCACGATCATCAACATCGCCTCCGATGCCGGGAAGATCCCGACGCCGGGTGAGAGCGTCATCGGCGCGGCGATGGCGGGCATCGTCATGTTCACGCGCGCGCTCGCCCTCGAAGGCAAGCGCGACGGCATCCGCGCCAACGTGCTGACGCCGTCGATGACCAGTGGAACCGAGCACTACGACAAGGTGATGGCGGACCCGTTCGCCGGCCGGCTCTTCGCCAAGGCCGAGAAGATGGCCGCGCTCGGCGTTGTCAGCAAGGAAGAGCTGGCCGGGCTGGCGGTCTTCCTCGCCTCGCCTGCGGCCGCCAAGATCACCGGCCAGGCCATCAGCATGACCGGGGGTATTTCAGCGCTGTGACGGCGCGGGTGGCAGACCGAGGTCGCCTCCGCGTCCCACTGCCGTCAACCGCGCGCGGGTGATCGGAACAGGCTCGGCCCGCGTTATGGCGTTACCGCGTAACGGCGTTACCGCCTTACCCCGTTGAGCAGTGACGGGCTCACGTGGTGAGCGACTGAGCCCTCGGACCGGCTTCGTGGCCCGATGATGTCGGGCTGAAGCGGCATGCTGGCCAGGCTGGCGCGTGAACCGGGCATCGGGCAACCCGCCGTGAACACCCGGCGCGGCCAGCATTCCCGCGGCGCCCGGCAGATCCAGAACGTCAACGCGCACCACAGCCGATTCAGGCAATGGATGGGCCGCTTCAACGACGTTGCCACGGCCGGCCTGCCCGCCTCACTGGCGGCGTTGGGCGGCGGCTCCTGAAACCGTTCTCGGCCAACGCGTACAGCTCCTAGAAAACCCAAAAAAAACAGGAACCAGTACCTGACAATGATCCCGCCGACCCCGACCCCGACCCCGACCCCGACCCCGACAATGACCCCGCCGACACCGACACCGCGCTACCGGCTCCGGCAGGCCGCGTCAGAGCGCTGCAGGCGCGTACCTGACTCGAAAATACCACCCGTTGAGGGTATCCGATGATCCACGCTTCTTATCGAGCCGTTATGCGCAAGGCCGCCGCGTGGCTCGCGCTGCTGACGCTCGGGCTGGTGCTGGCGTGGGCGCTGTCGGGTTCGGGGTCGCTGCCGCCCGGGGCCCGCGGCATCGCCGGCTATGTGCCGCTGCACACGCTGTTCGAGACCCTGGCCGTGGTCATCGCCGGGCTGGTGTTTGCGGTCAGCTGGAACGCCTACAGCCGCGAACTGCCGGGCAACACGCTGATCCTGGGCTGCGCGTTCCTCGGCGTCGGCCTGCTGGATTTTTCGCACATGCTGTCGTTCCCCGGCATGCCCGATTTCGTCACGCCCAGCAACTCCGAGAAGGCGATCAACTTCTGGCTCGCGGCGCGCACGCTGGCCGCGCTGGCGCTGCTGGCAGTCGCGCTCGCGCCGTGGCGGCCGTTCACGCGCGGCGCGACCTGCTACCTGCTGCTGGCGGCGGTACTGGTCGCCACCGCAGGCGTCCACTGGCTGTTGCTGTTCCACCCCGAAACCCTGCCGCGAACCTTCGTGCCGGGACAGGGGCTGACGCCGTTCAAGATCGGCGCGGAGTATGGGCTGGTGGCGCTCAACCTGGGTGCCGCGCTCGCCTTGTGGCGGCGCATGCGCACGCCGCTGCCCTTCGACGCCCCGGCGCTGTTCTTCGCGGTCTGCACGATGGCGTTGAGCGAGTTGTTCTTCACGCTCTACGCCAGCCTGACCGATGTCTACAACCTGATGGGCCACCTCTACAAGGTGCTCGCTTATCTGTTCCTGTACCGCGCCATCTTCGTCGAGACCGTGCAGCGGCCGCGCCGCCAGTTGCTGGCCGCCCAGAGTCAGTTGCGATCCACCTTCGAT
>JANXTP010000054.1 GCA_025352345.1 Burkholderiales bacterium
CGCGCGTCTCTCGCCAGCCGTCCACCGGGCCGGGCAGGCCGTGTTCCTCGGCGGCCGTGATCATCCGATCGAACGCCACCCATGCCATCACCTTCGAGTGCACGAAGTGCCGGGGCTCGCCGCGTACCTCCCAGATACCGGCTTCGGGATCGCGCCAGGCCTTCAGCGCGGTGAAGCGCTCGGTGGCGCCTGCGTCCAAGGGTACCGGCGGGGCCTTGTCTTTGGCCGCGCTCCCGCGCGATGGCGTCTTGCCGCGCCGCGCGCTGCGTGCCGTTGACGGTGACGCACTCGCCTCGCGCAGCAGCAGCTGCACCTCGCCACGCAGCACCTCGCGCGCGCTGGCCGTCAGTTCGAGCGTGTGGTACTCGCCTTCGGTGCGCAGGTAGCCGAGCGCGATCAACTGGCGCAGCACCGCGCGCCACTGCCCTTCAGACACCTCGGCGCCGATGCCGAAGGTCGACAGTGAGGCATGCCCGTGCTGCGTCACCTTGTCGGTGACCTTGCCGCGCAGCACGTCGATCAGGTGGCCGGCGCCGAAGCGCTGGCCTCCGTTCTGGTGGAAGCGGTAGATGCAGCTCAGCGCCTTGCGTGCTTCCTCGGTCGCGTTCCAGGTGACGGGCGGGCTCAGGCAGTTGTCGCAAGCGTTCTGCAGCTGGGTGCAGCGTTCGCTGGGCTCGCCGAAGTAGGCCAGCAGCCGCACGCGGCGGCAGTCGTGCGTCTCGGCCAGCGCCAGCAGCGCTTCGAGCTTGCCGACCTGGCCACGCTTGAACTCCTCGCCGGCCGGGCTGTCGTCGATCATGCGGCGCTGGTTGACCACGTCGGCCAGGCCGTAGGCCATCCACGCGTCGGCGGGCAGGCCATCGCGGCCGGCGCGGCCGGTTTCCTGGTAGTAGCTTTCGATGTTCTTCGGCAGGTCGAGGTGGGCGACGAAGCGCACATCGGGCTTGTCGATGCCCATGCCGAAGGCGATGGTGGCCACCATCACCAGACCTTCCTCGCGCAGGAATCGGTCCTGGTGGCGCCGGCGCACATCGGCATCGAGACCGGCGTGGTACGGCAGCGCGGTGATGCCCTCTTCGCTCAGCCACGCCGCGGTTTCATCGACCTTCTTGCGCGACTGGCAGTAGACGATGCCGGCATCGCCATCGTGCTCGTCCTGGATGAAGCGCAGCAGCTGCGCGCGGGCGTTGTCCTTCTCGACGATGGCGTAGCGGATGTTCGGCCGGTCGAAGCTGCTGATGAAGATGCGTGCGTCTTCGAGCTGCAGCCGCTCGATGATGTCGGCTCGCGTCAGGTCGTCGGCGGTGGCGGTGAGCGCGATCCGCGGCACGCCGGGATAACGTTCATGAAGAACGTTCAGCGACAGGTAATCCTCGCGGAAATCGTGCCCCCACTGGCTCACACAATGGGCCTCGTCGATCGCGAACAGGCTGAGCAGCCCGCGCTCGTGCAGTGAATCGAGCTGCGCCAGGAAGCGCGGCGTGGTCAGCCGCTCCGGCGCGGCGTACAGCATCACCAGCCGCCCGCCCATCATTTCGCGCTCGATGCGCTGCGCTTCTTCCGATGTGAGGCTCGAATTCAAATAGGCCGCATGAACACCCGCCTCTTCGAGCGCACCGACCTGGTCGTGCATCAGCGCGATCAACGGGCTCACGACGATGCTCACACCGCGGTCGGCGCGATGCCGCACGATGGCCGGCACCTGGTAGCACAGGCTCTTGCCGCCGCCGGTCGGCATCAGCACCAGCGCATCGCCATCGGCGCACACATGGTCGACGATCTCGGCCTGCGCGTTGCGGAAGGCGGTGTAGCCGAACACAGTCTGCAACACCGACAGGGCAGCACCGCCGTGGGCGGTGGGCACCTCGCCGCGGTCCGCTGGTGCCTCGGCCAGGGTCGCGTCCATCACATCGACATAGGGGGTCATCGGGCGGCCAAAAACATGAATCCCGATGGTAAGGGCGACGCGACGCCGATAATCTCGCCAATCAGAAATCGTCCTCCGGAGCAGCGCACATGGCCTCGATCAACAAAGTCATCCTCATCGGCAACCTGGGCCGCGACCCCGAGGTGCGCTACACCCCGAACGGCAACGCCATCTGCAACATCAGCGTGGCCACCACCCGCAACTGGAAGGACAAGACCAGCGGCGACAAGGTCGAGGAAACCGAATGGCACCGCGTCGTCTTCTACGACCGCCTGGCCGAGATCGCCGGCGAGTACCTGAAAAAGGGCCGCCCGGTGTACGTCGAAGGCCGACTGAAGACCCGCAAGTGGCAGGACAAGGACGGCAAGGACGTCTACACCACCGAGGTCATCGCCGACCAGATGCAGCTGCTCGGCGGCCGTGAAGGCATGGGCGGCGGCGATGCCGGTGGCGATTCAGGCTACGACCAGGGTGGTGGTGGCCGGAGTGAGAGCCGCGCCGCGCCCGCGGCCCGCAGCGCGCCGCCTGCCAACCGCCCGGCACCAACCAAGCCCACACCGAAGTCGTCGACCGGGTTTGACGACATGGATGACGACATTCCGTTTTAGTCCAAACAGGCCATCAAGCCGACAAATTCAGACTGCCGCTTGAAGGACAGCTTCAACCCCGAAGCACTTCAAGCAAGTCTCAAAAATGCAAACTGATTGCACGGTGGAAGAGCTTTTCGCGGCGATACAGATAACCGAAGAAGAGCTGGCAGCGTCTGCGCACTGCTGCGCATGGCCAAACGCTGCCGTCGTCTATCCATCGGAGATTCCGCGAAAGGATAGGCGCAGCGAAGTACATCGTGGCAGCCGTCCTTCGGGTTAAAGCCTCCCACGCGTCACCGAGTATGGTTATGGGGCCAGCTAAACCACCGATCGTCTTTGACGGTATCGAGTACTCTTCTCACCCACCGCCCCGTCAAGTCTTAAAGCAAATGCACCGCCAGTGGGCCGAACGTGCAACGCGGGGTTTCATCAGACTCAGCAATCTCGACAAATATCGAGCTTGGGAGAACAAGGGACTGGGAGACGTGGAAGACGGTGTCGGCGTACTGTCAATGCAAGGGCATGAGTACACGACCGAGACATGCAACCCAGTATTCGCCTGGTGCACTTCTCTACCGTGCATCTCTGATGAACAGGCGCGAAAAATTGCGCTCGACGGCGAATACACCTGCTGCCTACGAGTGCACGACGTGCCACGGTTTCTTTTGCGCCTTCGAGCGTCCTTAGCTGGCTGGCAATGGCTGCACTGCGGCATGGTCGTTTACAACAAAAGACAAGAAGTCAAAATAGAAGTGCTTCAGACACAGCACCACAACTTCAATGTTTTCCAGAAGGCGCAATGGTTCAAGGAAGACTGTGAGTATCGATTTGCCGTCATCGACTACAGTTACCAGCATGCCCTAAATGACTACCTTGAACTACGGCTTGGTGACTGCTCGGACATCATGTCGATCGTAGATCTGTGACTAGCGTAGCTGCCGAAATGATTCGTAGCGTTAGTTTTTTACCGAATTTTGCCAAAGACTAACCTAGTTACTGGCTCCACCTATCTGCGCTGCGCATCGTCGGACCAACCCGTTACGACGACCTTCAAATGATTTCAATCGATCTGCAGATAAGGACAAAGAAATCTCTGCAATACGAAGGCTGAGATAATCGGGGAATGACGGCGTAGTTTCCTTGCAGTCGATGTCGAATAACTTCTCCGGAGTGGCGTTTGCATACACCTCGTTGAAAGCCGCAAACGCAGACAGCAGTCGCTTGCGGCCTTCCTCTGATGCTTTGCCTTTTTTGAATTCTGCCCACTGAGCAATGGCTGGCTCGCGAAGTAAGGGCTCCGTCTTCTTGCAAGCATCAGTCGCCGGGAACGTATGGCACAAAACCCGGAAACGTTCATACGGCGTCTGAGGCTTGACTGTCGCAATCGTTGCGGCCGTACGTACATCTCTGGTTGTAGTCGTGATTCCTTTTTCTTCAAGACGTGCTTGTGACATTGATGCTTGACCAGTGGTACCGACAATCTCTTCTGCGGTTATGCTTTTTGATTCAATCGAACTCAGGTATCCGTTGATCTGCTTGACGTCCTTTGCCCAAGGGCCATATCTGATTTCGCCGTCAACAACGTAGTACTGCCTGTGGAAACCGAACTCGGTTTCGTCTGCGAGCATCAACCTACCGTGGCCAGCAAGGAATGCCAGCGAACAGGCACTCTGACACTGCGCCGAGAAATTTACTACGGTTCTCAACTTGGCTTCGAATATTAGCCGCCCAATTTGCATTCCGGCCAGAAGATCGCCGCCTGGTGAATTCAAGTAAATACTGCGAATGTTAGGCGTTGACTTCAGCAAGCGGGAAATAACCCCTAAGCTCTCAACAGTGATTGGACCTTCAAGCAACAGAGCAGCGGGCAGCCATGTCGTAGGGAAATAGTCAATGCCCGCTGGCTGAAGCAGAGCAACATGCCCGCCGAGGGCGCTCTCGTAGGACTCAGCCTTCTTGTAGGTGTAGTAGTCCCCGAAGTAGTAATCGTTGACGGCAGCGTGTGTTGGTTTTGAAGCCAAAGTCATGAGCAAGGGGATCAGCCAGAGTACACGTTCGAGCATGAATTTCTTTCTTCATAGCGATGGGACTAACCACTTTTCCCGTAAGGATAGAGCCTTCAAGCAAAGGCGAAAATAGGGATATTTCGCTTGGGCCAAAACCATACCAACGCTATCGAGCCGATTCAATGACGTATAGAACGGTATTCCGTCCAAATACGCTGAACGCAGCGCGCCCTCAGCGCGCGCCGCCGTCTCGGTATCGCGTGACGTCCACGGGCATCACCGCTTCTGCCCGATTGCCCCAGCTGCGGCGCAGGTGGGTCAGCAGCGCAGCCACGTCGTCGTTGCTGAAGGTCTGCGCGAAGGGCGGCATGCCGTAGGGGCGCGGGTTGCCGGCGGTGGCCGGCGCAAACCCACCTTCGAGGACGATGCGCACCAGGTTTGCAGGCACCGCCATCGTCACCGCGCGGTTGCCAGCCAACGCCGGGTAGGCGCCGGCCACGCCCTCCCCGCGCTCGCCGTGGCAGCTGGCGCAGTGGTCGGTGTAGAGCTTGGCGCCGTGGGGGTCGGCAGGCGCAGATGGGCCCGGCTCGGCCGGCGCCGGCGCGGTCACCGCGCCCTCGCCCAGCGTCTTCAGGTAGACCGCCATCGCGCCCAGATCGGCATCGCTCAGGTGCTGGGTGCTGCGCAGCACCAGTTCGCCCATCGGACCCGAGGCCACCTCGAGCGCGCCATGGCGATCGACCACGCCGGACTTCAGCAGCGCCACGATCTCGGCCTCGGCCCAGTCGGCCACGCCCGCTTCGCGCGCATCGGTCAGCGACGGCGCGTACCAGTTCTGCACCGGGATCAGGCCGCCGCCCAGATCCAGCGGGCCGGTCGTGCCGCCCAGTGCATTGCGGTGCGCGTGGCAGGCATTGCAGTGGCCCAGACCCTGCACCAGGTAGGCGCCGCGGTTCCATTCGGCAGAGCGGGCCGTGTCGGGCTGGAACTCGCCGGGCTGAAAGTACAACGCACGCCAGACCGCCAGCGCGGCCTGGGTGTTGAACGGGAAGCGCAGGTCGTGCGGCCGGGCCGGCTGCGACACCGCCGGCAGGCTGCGCAGGTAGGCGTAGATCGCATCCGAGTCGGCGCGGCTGACCTGGGTGGTGCTGGTGTAGGGGAACGCCGGCACCAGCAGCCGGCCGTTGGCCGAGCGCCCGTGGTGCATCGCGCGCCAGAAGGCCGGCGCCGACCAGCGGCCCAGGCCGGTCTGCTCGTCGGGAGTGAGGTTGCTGCTGTAGACGGTGCCGAACGGCGTGTCGATGCCACGCCCGCCGGCATAGGGCTCGCCACCACGCGCGGTGTGGCAGGCCATGCAGTTGCCGGCCCGCGCAAGGTAGGCACCGCGGGCCAGCAGCTCGGCGCTGGCCGGCTGGCCGGACAGCTGTGCCGCGGCAATTTCGGCGCTCAGATCGCCCTCACCGCGCAGGTTCAGCGCGAGCACCCCGGCCGCCAGTGCACCCACCGCGACCACGCCCGCCAGCACCCAGCGCAGGAATCCGCCGCCACTCATCGCACCGCTCCCGCTGTCGTCGCTGCATCGAGGCTCACGCCGCCGCAGGTGGCCGGCAGCTTGTGTCCGTCGGGCAGCTGCGCCAGGGGCTTGCCGCCGGGCGGCACCGGCTGCGCCGCCAGCCAGTGCGACACCGCGTCGATGTCGGCCAGGCTGAGCTGCTGCGCGACATGGGCCATGCAGTCGGGCGCCTGCGCGCGGCGCTTGCCGCTGCGCCAGGCGCCCAGCTGCGCATTGACGTAGTCGCGCGGCAGGCCCAGCAGACCAGGGATGGCCGGGGCCACACCCATCATCGTG
>JANXTP010000062.1 GCA_025352345.1 Burkholderiales bacterium
GCCATGGCGCACCAGCTGTTCACCGCGTTGCAGAACGGCGGGGGCGGCGGTGGACGCTTGCGGCACGAGATACGGCACCTCGAGCGCGGAGAAATGCGCTGCGATCTCCTGCAGATAAGCGTCGCTCAGCGGATCGACCAGCGTGGTCATCGGCCCGTAGTCACGGCGGCCGTCACGGAAATTCAGCAGCTGGTGAACCAGGTAGCCGGCCGGCTTGCCTGCCAGCCGTGGCTGGTAGCCGCCGGGCGCAGCACGACCTTGGGCGCCATGGCACGCGGTGCAGGCCTGCAGGCGCTGGGCCAGCGTGTCCTCGAAAGGCGGCGCGGCATGGGCAGCGGCGGCGGCTGCGATCAGGCCGGCCAGGGTCAGGGTCAGGGTCAGGAGCTTCATCATCGAAAAGGGTTCAGGTCGACGGCTGCGGGCCGTGTGCATCGACCAAGCTCGCCGCGTCGGCGCGACCGATGGACGTCAGGCCCTGGACCACGCCGGCGCGGTCTGCCGCCGAGCGGTTCTGGCTGACCTTCCACTTGCCTTTCAGCGCGGTCAGCTCGATTTCGATGCCGACGATCGCGCGCTGGGTCGCCGCGATGTAGTCGGCCGGCGCATCGGTGACCTTCCACGGCGCGGGGCGGGAGGCCTCGTGCAGGTCGGTCAGGGTCGAGACCAGCGCATGAACCCAGGCCGCGTCGTCGCGCACAACCAAGCGGCCGCGGGCCTCGACCAGCACGTAGTTCCAGGTCGGCACCACCTTGCCGGTCTCGGCCTTGGTCGCGTACCAGCCCGGCGATATGTAGGCCTGTGGCCCCTGGAACACGACCAGCACCTCGGCATCGGTGCGGGCCTCGCGCCACACCGGGTTGGCACGCGCCACGTGGGCCACCAGCGTGCCGTGCGGGCCGCGAGCGGTGTCGAGGTGAAACGGCAGCGCATTGGCCTCGATCGACGCCGGCGCACCTTCGGCATGAGGCCGCGACTGGGTGATCAGCAAGCCCAGCGGGTGGGTGTGCATCAACTGATGCAGCACCTCGACGCGGGATTCTTCGAAATGGGCGGGCAGGTACATGGCAATGCGGCAAACCAGAGGTCCCGATCGTAGAACCAGCGCCGACCAGATCACACATTGGGGCTGCTGCCGCGCTTTGATCGCGGCGAGGCGACGGTGAGAGGCGGGCCCCTACACTTTGTGCATGACCCGCACCTCGTTCAAGGAACAGATGCTCCGCGCGCGCGAAGACGCGATCGTCGCTTCGGTGAACCGCCTGCTGGCCGAAAAGGGCTACGACGTGATGACTGTCGACGAGGTCGCGGCCGATGTCGGCATCGCCAAGGCCAGCCTGTACAAGCACTTCGCATCGAAGGAGGCGCTGGCCGCGGCAGCGATGGTGCGGTTGCTCGACCGCGCGCTGGCTTTCATCGCGACACTCGATTCGCACCCGACCGCCCGCGCGATCGACCACCTGCGGGCCGTGGCGCGCTGGTCGATGCAGGTGCAGCTGGCTGGCGAGATGCCGTCGCTGCCGGCGCAGAACTCGTCGCTGCGCGCGGCGCTGTCGAACGACACCGGTTACCTGCAGCGGCTGATGGATGTCAGCGACAAGCTGGGCGCGTGGATCATGGCCGCCCAGGCCGCGGGCCACCTGAACCGGGAGCTGCCACCCGAGGTGGTGCTGTACACGCTGTTCGCACGGGCTTGCGATCCGGTGCTGGGGCTGCTGAAGCTGTCGGGCCAGCACAGCGACGAACGCATCACCGAGATGCTGCTGTCGACCTGCTTCGACGGGCTGAGCGGCCGCCACTGACGCCACCGTAACCGACGTCGCCACCGCGGCTCACACCTCGACGGTGAGCAGCCCGTTGTAATGATCGGCCTCGCCCTTGCGGCTGTGGCCGCGGGCATTGCAGACGACGCGGGTGGCTCCGGCCTCGTGCGCCACCCGGTAGTCGTGCCGGCAATGCAGGTGGCCGTGGATCCACAGATCGGCGTGCGGCAGCAGCGCATCGTCGGCGTTGCAGAAGCTGGCAGTGCCCGGCTGCTTGCCGTAGCGCGGGTCGGTGCTGCGCGCGCTGGGCGCGAAGTGCGTGATGACCACCGTCGCATCCCAGGCCTCCTCGGGCGATGCCGGTGTGCGCACCAGCTCTGCAGCCAGCCAGTCGCGACAGGCCAATGCCTCCACGCGCACGGCGGCGGCATCGAAGGGCGCGCCGTGCTGCGTGGACCGCATCACATCGACGAAATACGTGGCTGCGCGCATCGCCCGCGCCTGCTGGGCGGCGCCGAACAGCTCGAAATCGCTCCAGCGGGTGGTGGCCACAAAACGGGTGCGCCGGCCCTGCGCATCGGTGCGCAGGCAGCTCTGCCGCTCCAGCATCGTGATGCCCAGCGAGGCGCAGCGCGCACGCAGTGCGGGTGTGGCGTCGTCGAGCTCGCGCTGGTCGAACTCATGGTTGCCGGGCACGAAGATCACCGGCACCGGCCAGTCACGAAAACGATCCAGCTCGCGCCAGGTGCTGTCGACGTCGCCGGCCAGCACCAGCAGCTCGGCCCCCGGCGCCGGCTGCGGCTCGAAGACCTCGGTTTCCAGGTGCAGGTCGGACAGCAGCTGCAGGCGCATCAGTTCGCGCTCAACTCAGGTCTTGCCGTCACCTCATGTTTTCCCATGGCACGCCTTGAACTTCTTGCCGCTGCCGCAAGGGCACGGGTCATTGCGGCCTGCCTTGGGCACATCGCGCTTGACGGTTTCGACCTTGAAGCGCGCTTGGCGGGTCAAGTCAGACAGATCGGCGATGGCGATCACCAGGTCCTCGATCGCGTCGTCCAGCGTGGTCAGGGGCTGTTCGCGGTCCAGCGTGGCAACGACCTCGCGCTCGTCGTCGGTCTCGGCCGGCAGGTGGCGGTACAGCCGCGCCAGCGCCGACAGCACCGCGTCGGCGCTCAGTTCGGACAGGTCAGGAAAGCACTGCGTGGCGTGCTGGAAACCGGCGACCCAGGGCATCAGCGGCTGCGACACCGGGTGCAGGCCAGCCAAGAGCTGCTCGTGGTCGTCGTTCGCGCCTTCGGCAGGGGGTGCCGCAGCGTCGGCCTCATCGGCTTCGAGCACCAGCGGGTCGAACCAGCCGTCTTCGGCAATGGCGCGGGTCAATGCGGCATGGCGGCGCAGGATCAGCGCGGTGGTGCGCTCCAGCCACGCGGCATCGACGTCGTCGGGCAGCGGCGTGCCGTCGAAGTCGAACACGTGCGGCAGCCAGGTGGCCGTCTCCAGCAGCACCGGCTGCACGAGCACGCCGCACAGGAAGCCGTCGAGCATCACCACGTCGACCGGCTCCAGCGGCTCGGGGGTCTGCGTCAGCAGCTCATCGAGCTCGGCGAACTCGGCATCGGTCAGGTCGCGGTGGACGCGGCCTTGCGGAATGGTCGTGGGTTTGTGCATGAAGGCTTTCGATGGGGTGTTTGATTGTCGTGCGCTCGGCGTGGCACGCCCTTTGCAACTTACTGGACTCTGCACCGGATTTGGGCATGAGCCAGCTTTCGCCATCCACTCTCTCCCACTTCCAACGCCCTTCAGCGCCCGCTGTGGCGGCCAACGGCGTGTGGGCCGAGCAGTTGCAATTGCTGCTCGAATCGACTGGCGAGGGCATTTTTGGCGTCGACATGCACGGCCATTGCACCTTCGTCAACCGCGCCGCCGCCGACATGCTGGGCTACCCTGCCGACGCGGTGCTCGGCTGCAACATGCACGAGCTGATCCACCACACGCATGCCGACGGCGCGCCCTACCCCGAGGCCGAGTGCCCGATCTTCAACGCCTTTCGCCAGGGCTTGCCGTGCCGCATCGACAGCGAGGTGCTGTGGCGCGCCGACGGCAGCGCGTTCTCGGCCGAATACTCCTCGCACCCGATCCTCGACGGCGGTGCCGTGCAGGGCGCGGTGGTCACCATCGTCGACATCACCGAGCGCAAGTGCAGCGAGGCGCTGTTGCAGCAGTCGCACGAGCAGCTCGAACGGCGGGTTGCAGAGCGCACCGCCGAGCTGACGCAGGCGCTCGGCGCGCTGCGCGAGCTGTCGGCGTATTCAGAAACGGTGCGCGAAGAAGAACGCACCCGCATCGCCCGCGAAATTCACGACGAACTCGGCTCGCTGCTGGTGGCGCTGAAGATGGATGTGGGCTGGCTCGACAAACGCCTGCACGACCGGCCCGAGCTGAGTTGCAAATGCCAGGGCATGGGCCGCACCATCGACACGGCGGTCGACAACCTCGGCCGCATCATCACCGACCTGCGGCCGAGCATCCTCGATCACCAGGGCCTGTGGGCGGCGCTGGAATGGCAGGCGCAGGAATTCATCGACACCACCGAGCTCGCCTGCGACATGCGGGTGCATGTGGTCGGGCAGACCAAACCACCCAGCGGCCCCGAAGGCGACCGCTGGGCGATTGCCGTGTTTCGCATCTTTCAGGAGATGCTGAGCAATGTTGCCCGCCATGCGCAGGCGCGCTCGGTGCGCATCCGGCTGTATGTCGATGGTCCACCCTGCCCGGTGCTGCATGTCGAGGTGCGCGACGACGGCGTGGGTGCCGAACCTGCTGCGTTGAACCACCCGCGCAGCTACGGCGTGATGGGCATGCGTGAACGCGCCGGCCATTTCGGCGGCACGCTGGCCATCGACAGCGTGCCGAACCACGGCACCTGCGTGCGCTTGACGATGCCGATGCCCCAGCCCAGCGGGAGCCCACCGTGATCAAGGTACTGATCTGCGACGACCACCTGATCGTGCGCCAAGGCATCAAGCAGATGTTGGCCGACACCGGTGACATCGTCGTCGCGGGCGAGGCCGAAAACGGGCCGGAGGCCATTCTTCGCGTGCGCGAAGCCAGCAGCGCCAACGCCGTCGGCAGCGACGCCCAGGGCATCGACGTGATCTTGATGGACATCGCGATGCCGCACCGCGACGGCCTCGACGTGCTGCGGCAATTGAAAGCCGAGTTCCCGAAGCTGCCGGTGTTGATGTTGAGCACCTACCCCGACAAACAGTACGCGGTGCGCAGCCTGAAGCTGGGTGCGGCCGGCTATTTGAACAAGAGCGCCGATTCGGAACAGATGTCGGCCGCGATCCGCAAGGTGGCGGCCGGCGGCCTGTTCATCACCCCCACCGTGGCCGAGCACATGGCCACGGCGCTCGGCGCCGGTGTGGGCGCGGCCCGCGCCGCCGATGCGCCTATGCACGAGCGGCTGTCGCACCGCGAGTACCAGGTGTTCCGGCTGCTCGCGGTCGGGCGCAGCGTGGGTGAGATCGCCGAGCAACTGGTGCTGTCGTCGAACACGGTGAGCACCTACCGCGCCCGCATCCTGGAGAAAACCGGCGCACGCAACGACGTTGAGCTGGCGCTGTATGCGGTGCGGCAGGATTTGATGCCAGTGTGACGCTGCGGCGCGGGCAGCGCGCTGTGTCGTGCTGGTTGTAGGGCCAGCCCTACAAAGCTTTCCCAGCCCACGCGATGGCGGTCGGCGCGCACGATCTTTAACGTGCATCTGTCTTCAAGGAGTTCCCTCATGAGCCGCAGCGACGATCACACCACCAACAGCTTCGACCCCTACAACGCCGACCGGCCACTGATGATGCGCTGCGGTTGCGGGCGCGATCACAGCGTGGCCGAGCATGAGGCCGAGGCCCATGCGCCGGTGCTGACCGCCGAGTCGTACTCGCGCGACTTCATCGAGGCGACGCTGGTGAAGGCGCTGTTCCCGTCGGAGCCGCTGCGCCGCCGCTTCTTGCAGGCGGTGGGTGCTGGCACTGCGCGCGCGGCGATCGCGTCGCTGCTTCCGATGGGCGCGCTGGAAGCGATGGCGCAAGACAAAAACTCGCTGGAGAAGACCGACCTGAAGCTCGGCTTCATCGCCATCACCTGCGCCACGCCGCTGATCATGGCGGGCCCGCTCGGCTTCTACAAGCAGCAGGGCCTGAACGTGCAGCTCAACAAAACCGCCGGCTGGGCGCTGATCCGCGACAAGATGCTCAACAAGGAGCACGATGCCTCGCACTTCCTGTCGCCGATGCCACTGGCGATCTCGATGGGCATCGGTTCCGTCGCGCAGCCGATGCGTGTGGCAACCATCCAGAACATCAACGGCCAGGCCATCACGCTGTCCCTGAAGCACAAGGACAACCGCGACCCGAAGGGTTGGAAGGGCTTCAAGTTCGCGGTGCCGTTCGAGTTCTCGATGCACAACTTCCTGCTGCGCTACTACCTGGCCGAAAACGGCCTGAACCCCGACACCGACGTGCAGATACGCGTGGTGCCGCCGCCCGAGATGGTGGCCAACCTGCGGGCCGGCAACATCGACGGCTTCTTGGGCCCGGACCCGTTCAACCAGCGCGCGGTGTACGACGAGGTGGGCTTCATCCACATCTTGTCGAAGGACATCTGGGACGGTCACCCGTGCTGCGCTTTCGGCGTCAGCGAAGACTTCATCAAGCAAAACCCGAACACCTTCGCTGCGCTGTACCGCGCCGTGCTGACCGCCGCCAACATGGCGCGCGACCCGAAGAACCGCGAGCTGATCGCCAAGGTCATCAGCCCGACCGCATACCTGAACCAACCCGAAACGGTGGTGGCTCAGGTGCTCACCGGCAAGTTTGCCGATGGCCTGGGGGGCATCAAAACGGTGCCCGACCGCGCCGATTTCGACCCGGTGCCGTGGCAAAGCATGGCGGTGTGGATGCTCACGCAAATGAAGCGCTGGGGCTACCTCAAGGGCGAGGTCAATTACAAACAGATCGCCGAGCAGGTGTTCTTGCTGACCGACGCGAAAAAGCAGATGAAGCTGCTCGATCAGAAGGTGCCCGAGGGGGCCTACAGGAAGTACACCATCATGGGCAAGGAGTTCGACCCGGCCAAGGCCGACGCGTACGCCAAGAGCTTCGCGATCAGCAAGACCTGAGGCGAAGTCCAGTGAATCCGCAGAAGAAGCAGGCGCTGCAGGCCAGCGCCTTGTCGGTGTGCATCCTGGTCGTGTTGCTGCTGGTCTGGCACCTGGCCACCCTGCCCACCAAAGTAGCGCCGGGGCCGGTCGTCACCCTGACGGCCGAGCAGATCGAGTACCAGAAGCTGCTCGGCAAAGACCCGGCATTGGCCGAGGGTGACAAGAAGAGCAGCGGCTTCCCGACCTTGGCGCAAATGGGCAGCACGGTCGTCAAGAACCTCTCCAGCCCGTTCTACGACAACGGGCCCAACGACAAGGGCATCGGCTTGCAGCTTGGCTATTCGCTGGGCCGCGTGGGGCTGGGCTTCGGCATTGCCGCGCTGGTGGCGATACCGTTGGGTTTTTTGATCGGCATGAGCCGCATGCTGTACCGCGCGCTCGATCCGTTCATTCAGGTGTTGAAACCCATCTCGCCGCTGGCCTGGATGCCGCTGGCGCTCTACACGATCAAGGACTCGTCGATCTCGGGCATTTTCGTGATCTTCATCTGCTCGGTGTGGCCGATGTTGATCAACACCGCATTCGGCGTCGCTGGCGTGCGGCGCGAATGGCTGAACGTGGCCAAAACGCTGGAAGTGTCGCGGCTGCGCCTGGCGTTTGAAGTGATCCTGCCGGCTGCCGCGCCCACCATCCTCACCGGCATGCGCATCAGCATGGGCATTGCGTGGTTGGTGATCGTGGCGGCCGAGATGCTGGTCGGCGGCACCGGCATCGGCTACTTCGTGTGGAACGAATGGAACAACCTGTCGCTGACCAATGTGATCTTCGCCATCCTGGTGATCGGCGTGGTCGGCATGCTGCTCGACATGGCGTTTGCGCGGTTGCAGAAAGCGATTTCCTATGTCGAGTGATTTGACCCCCAAGACGCCTGCGCCGGAAACTCCCTTCCTGCGCATCGAAGGCTTGTCGAAAAGCTACCCGACTGCTGACGGCAAGCAGACCGAGCCGGTGTTCGACAGCGTCAACTTCGGCATCAACAAGGGCGAGTTCGTCTGCATCATCGGCCACTCCGGCTGCGGCAAGACGACGATCCTGAATGTGCTGGCGGGGCTCGATCAAGCGAGCAGTGGCAACGTCTTCATGGACAACCGCGAAGTCGCCGGGCCGAGCCTGGAGCGCGGTGTGGTGTTTCAGGGGCACGCGCTGATGCCGTGGTTGTCGGTGCGCAAGAACATCGCCTTCGCGGTGCGCAGCAAGTGGCCGCAGTGGAGCGCAGCGCAGATCCATGCGCAGGTCGAGAAGTATGTGGCGCTGGTCGGCCTGACACCTGCGATCGACAAGAACCCGTCGGCGTTGTCCGGCGGCATGAAGCAGCGTGTGGGCATTGCGCGTGCGTTCGCGATCGAGCCCAAGATGCTGCTGCTCGACGAGCCTTTCGGCGCGCTCGATGCGCTGACGCGTGGCACCATTCAAGACGAGCTGCTGCGCATCTGCGCCGAGACGCACCAGACGGTGTTCATGATCACGCACGATGTTGACGAGGCCATCTTGCTGGCCGACAAGATCTTGCTGATGAGCAACGGGCCGCAAGCCCGCGTGGCCGAGATCGTGCGCAACACGATGCCGCGCGACCGCCAACGCGCCACGCTGCACCACGACCCGCAGTACTACCGCATCCGCAACCACCTGGTCGACTTTCTCGTCGCGCGCTCGAAGGAGCTGTCGCACGGCCGCGCGCCGGCGCTGCCGCCGGTGGTCGAGCCGGGGCTCGCGGGCGATGCGCCGGCGCGGCCCAGCGCAGAGATCATCGACCTGAGGGGGAAGTGCGCATGAGCGCCGCGCCGCCAGACCGCC
>JANXTP010000091.1 GCA_025352345.1 Burkholderiales bacterium
CAACCTCGGGCCCAGCTCGAACAGGTTGATGTGCTGGGTGCGCCCCGGCGTCTTCGATGCGAAGGCCAGCCGCTTCTGTTGCGTCAGCGTATTGATGGCGGTCGACTTGCCAGCGTTCGAGCGGCCGACAAAGGCGATCTCGGGCAGCTCGGTTTGCGGCAATTCATTCAACCGGCTGGCGGTGGTCAGGAATCGCGCGGTGTGCGCCCAGGCCAGAGCCGTCTTTTCGGCAGAACTGCCCTCGGCGATCGCCTCGCCCGCCGCGACCAGCGCTGTCGTTTTCTCGGTCATGCCCTGTGCCAAATTCTGCGATTGTAGAATTGAGTCATCACTAGCACCCTGCGGCATATGTCATGAAGTTTGCGTCTGTACTGCTCTTTTGTTTCGTTGCTGTCACGGCCTCTGCCAACGAGGAGCACCACGAGGCATTCAAGCCCGATCTGGCCAAAGGCGCCGCCACCGCAGCGGTGTGTTCCGCCTGCCACAGCAGCGACGGTTCCCGTGGCAGCCCAGCGCAACCCATCTTGCAAGGGCAGCATCCGGAATATTTGGTCAAGCAGTTGACCGAATTCAAGAGCCGGCAACGGGTCAACGCAATCATGAACGGCATGGCCGCGACGCTCAGCGAAGAAGACATGAAGAACGTCGCCGCGTTCTACGCGTCGAAACAGGCCAAGCCCGGTTTTGCCAAGGATGCCGACCTTGCCAAGCTGGGAGAGAAGATCTACCGTGGCGGCGTCGCCGAACGCAGCGTCCCGGCCTGCGCGGCCTGCCACGGCCCGAGCGGCGCAGGCATTCCTGTGCAGTACCCGCGCATGGCCGGCCAGCACGCCGACTACACCGTAGCGCAGTTGACGGCCTTCCGCGGCGGCGTGCGTAAGAACAGCACGCAGATGACGGGTGTGGCGGCCAAGCTGAACGACCGCGAGATACAGGGCCTGGCCGAGTACATCGCCGGGCTGCACTGACAGCCTGGGGCCCCGAAGCAAGCCGGTCAATGACCGGCTTTTCTTTCTGGCGTCGCGGCACACGCAGCCACAGGTCTGGACTGCAATCAGCGCACTGTTCGTCGTGCATCAACGTCGACTGCAAGGGTAAAGTGGTAGCAGACATAGCCGCCACCCATGCCTTACATCCACCGCACACCCGCTGGCGCCATCGACAGCCTGCACCGCCAGCGTGGCGCAGGCGCCGACGAGTTCCTGCCTGATCACCATGCCGAGGTGCAGGCCTTCGTTGGCCGCACGGGCACGGGCGACGATGATGGCTACTCGAAGCTCGACGCGGACTTCGTGCGGGTGCTCGAAGACGTGATCGACACGCTGATCGTCAAGAACATCCTCAACATCACCGACCTGCCCCCCGAGGCGCAGGCCAAGCTGTTCGCGCGCAAGGGCTTTCGGGAGCGTCAATCGCAAAGCTCGCCGCACCTGTTTGCGCCCTCAGGCTCCACTGACGTGATCTGAATCACGGGCACACGGCGTGCCGGACTCCGCCTGTGCCATCAGCGCGTAAGGATGTGGTGGCGCCAGCGACACTAGGCATATCAGCGCCGAATACCAGCCACCGGAGCACCCGCATGCATTTCCTCAAAGACCACGGATTCGTTCACCGCATTGCCAGCGACATCACCCCGCGCGAGGTCTACGACGGGCGGCGCACGATGTTGAAGTCAATGGCCGCTGGCAGCGCCGGCTTAGCGATGGCCTCATGGGCAGCCCGCGACGCGATGGCGCAGACCGTGCGCCCCGGCAAGCTCGCTGCACTGGCGAGCAAGCGCAGCAGCTTGCCGGCCGGCATGACGCTGGAGAAGCTCACGCCCTACGGCGACGTGACCTCGTACAACAACTATTACGAATTCGGCACCGACAAGTCCGACCCCGGCCGCAACGCCGGCTCGCTGAGGACGCGGCCATGGACAGTCAGCGTCGAGGGCGCGGTGGGCAAGCCCAAGGTCTACGACATCGAAGACCTGCTCAAGCTCAGCCCAATGGAGGAGCGGATCTATCGCATGCGCTGCGTCGAGGGCTGGTCGATGGTGATCCCGTGGATCGGCTATTCGCTGTCCGAGCTGATCAAGCAAGTCGAGCCGACCAGTAACGCGAAGTACGTCGAGTTCGTTACCTTGGCCGACCCGAAAATGATGCCCGGTGTCGGCTCGCGGGTGCTGCAGTGGCCGTACGTCGAAGGACTGCGCCTCGACGAGGCGATGAACCCGCTGACGCTGCTGACCTTCGGCCTCTACGGTGAGGTGCTGCCGAACCAAAGTGGCGCGCCGGTGCGCATGGTGGTGCCTTGGAAATACGGCTTCAAGAGCGGCAAGTCGATCGTCGCGATCCGCTTCGTCGAGAAAGAAACCCGCACCAGCTGGAACAAAGCTGCCAGCAGCGAGTACGGCTTCTATTCGAACGTGAACCCCACCGTCGACCACCCGCGCTGGAGCCAAGCCACCGAGCGCCGCATCGGCGAGGACGGCCTGTTTCAGAAGAAGCGCGCGACGCTGATGTTCAACGGCTACGAGCCTCAGGTCGGCCAGTTGTACGCGGGCATGGACCTGAAGAAATTCTTCTGAGCTGACTGCATCTCCAAGCCCAGTTGCCATGAATCTGATGTCCACCGTCGGCCCCGACCCCCGCCTGCGTTCCCAGGCCGAAGGCCCCTCTGCACCGGCGCGCGCAAACACTGTCACCAGCGCCGCCAAGCGCAAGCCGCTGTTGCTGCGGCCTGCGGCCAAGGTGCTGTTGTTCGCGCTGTGCCTGCTGCCGTTCGCCTGGCTGTTTTATGGCGCGTGGGCCAACACGCTGGGGCCGAATCCGGCAGAAGCGCTGATCCGCGCGACAGGCGACTGGACGCTGCGTTTCCTGTGCATCACGCTGGCCGTCTCCCCGCTGCGGCAGTGGGCGAACCTGCCGGCGCTGGCGCGCTTTCGCCGCATGCTGGGACTGTTCAGCTTCTTCTACGTGGTGATGCACTTCCTCAGCTACAGCTGGCTGGACCAGAGCTTCGACCTCAACGCGATCGTCAAGGACATCATCAAGCGGCCGTTCATCCTGGTCGGCACCGCCGGCCTGCTGCTGATGGCGCCATTGGCTGCCACCTCGTTCAACCGAGCCATTAAGGCGATGGGGGCAGCACGCTGGCAGATGCTGCACCGCGCGGTCTACGCGATCGTGCTGCTGGGCCTGTTGCACTTCTTCTGGATGCGCGCGGCGAAGAACAACTTCGCCGAAGTGGCGATCTACGCCGTCGTGATTGCGGTGCTGCTGGGCTGGCGGGTCAGGCGGGCGCTCGCCCAGCGAGCAGCGACCGCAGTCAACTGAGCTGCAAGGGCAAGGCCGTTTTGTAGCGCACCTGCTTGAGCGCAAAGCTGGAGCGGATCTTCTCGACCTCTTTCATCGGTGACAGCTGTTCGGTGATGAAGCGCTCGAGCGCGGCGATGTCGGCCATCGCCACCCGAATCAGGTAATCGGCCTCACCCGACATCAGGTAGCACTCCATCACCTCCTCGCGCGCCGAGACCTTGGCCTCGAAGGCATCCAGAGCGGCGCGCGTTTGCTGGTTGAGGCTGATCGAGATGAACACGTTCAGGGTCAGACCCAGCCTCTGCGGATCCAACAGCGCCACGTACTGGCGGATCAGACCATTCGACTCCAGCGCCTTGACGCGCGCCAGGCACGCCGACGGCGACAGGTGAACCCGCTTGGCCAGGGCGACGTTCGACAGGCTGGCGTCGGCCTGTAGTTCGCGCAGGATGCGCAGGTCCAGAGCGTCCAATTGCATCATGCTCGACTTTCCGGCGATGACCGAATTTTGTGCTGCGAACCGCCGTTCTGGCTCGCAATAACCAGCGCAAATTTGCACTCTGACTGTCTATAGTGTCTGCTCCAAGGAGATCAGACCATGCTCGACACGTCAATTCAATCATCCATCGGTGTCATTCCGACTCTGGACAGCGACCCGCAAGAGACCGCCGAATGGAAGGATGCCTTGCAAGCGGTGCTGCAGGTCGCCGGCCCGCAACGGGTGCGCGAGATCATGGACGCGCTCGCCATTTCGGCACGCGACCCGGGCATCTCCTGGAAGCCGATCCGCGGCACGCCCTATGTGAACTCGATTCCGCTGTCGCAGCAGACACCCTTCCCGGGCGATCTGGCGATCGAGGAAAGGCTGGCCTCGCTGATCCGCTGGAACGCATTGGCCATGGTGGTACGCGCGAACCAGGCTTATGGCGAGCTGGGCGGCCACATCGCCAGCTACGCCAGCGCGGCCGATCTGTTCGAGGTGGGCTACAACCACTTTTTCCGCGCCGGTGAAGCCGGAGTCAGTGGAGGTGATCTGGTTTTTTTCCAGGCGCATTCAGCGCCCGGTGTCTATGCGCGCGCCTTCCTCGAAGGCCGGCTGAGCGAGCAGGACCTGGCCTATTACAGGCAGGAGCTCGCAGCCCGGGCGGCTGGTACGCAGGGCTTGAGCAGCTACCCACACCCGTGGCTGATGCCGGATTTTTGGCAATTCCCGACCGGTTCCATGGGGCTGGGCCCGATCAGCTCGATCTTTCAGGCGCGCTTCATGCGCTACCTCCACCACCGTCAGCTGCAGAACACGACTGGTCGCAAGGTCTGGGGCGTGTTTGGCGACGGCGAGATGGACGAGCCGGAAAGCATGTCGGCCCTGACGCTGGCCTCACGCGAGAAGCTCGACAACCTGATCTGGGTGGTGAACTGCAATCTACAGCGCCTGGACGGCCCAGTGCGCGGTAACAGCCGCGTCATCGACGAACTGGAAGCGCTGTTCGTCGGCGCCGGCTGGCGGGTCATCAAGCTGGTGTGGGGGTCGGACTGGGATGGCCTGTTCGCCAACGACACCACCGGCGCCTTGGCACAGGCCTTCGCACAAACCGTCGACGGCCAGTTCCAGACCTTTGCCGCCAAGGACGGCCGCTACAACCGCGAGCACTTCTTCGGCCAGAACCCGCAACTCGCCGCCTTGGTGCAGGGCCTGAGCGACGAGCAGATCGACCTCCTAAAGCGAGGTGGCCATGATCTGGTGAAGATTCATGCGGCCTACCACGAGGCGATGCAGACCACAGGCTGCCCGACAGTGATACTGGCGCAGACCAAGAAGGGCTACGGCATGGGCGCTGCCGGCCAGGGCCGGATGACCACCCACCAGCAGAAGAAGCTCGGGCGCGACGACCTGATTGCTTTCCGCGACCGCTTCAAGCTGCCCCTGTCGGACGAGCAGGCCGCTGCACTCGAATTCGTCAAGCCAGCCGACGACAGCCCCGAAATGCGTTACCTGCATGCCCGCCGCGCAGCGCTGGGCGGCAGCATGCCCAGACGCACGACACAGGCTGCTGCAGTGCCTGTTCCGAGCATTTCGAAGTACGCGGAATTCGCGGTCCAGGCCGACGGCAAGGAGATGAGCACGACGATGGCCTTCGTGCGCATGCTGACCAACCTGCTGAAAGACCAGGCACTGGGCCCGCGCCTGGTGCCCATCGTCGCTGACGAGGCGCGCACTTTCGGCATGGCCAATCTGTTCAAGCAGATCGGCATCTATTCGAGCGAGGGTCAGGCCTACGAGCCCGAAGACATCGGCTCCTTGATGAGTTACCGCGAGGCCACCAACGGCCAGATTCTGGAAGAAGGCATCAGTGAGGCCAGCGCCATGAGCAGCTGGACGGCGGCTGCCACCAGCTATTCACTGCACGGCCTGGCCATGTTGCCCTTCTACATCTATTACTCGATGTTCGGATTCCAGCGCGTGGGCGACCTGATCTGGGCCGCCGCCGACCAACGCTCACGCGGCTTCCTGCTGGGGGCCACGGCCGGTCGCACGACGCTGGGTGGAGAGGGCTTGCAACACCAGGATGGCAGCAGCCTTCTGCAGGCGTCGACGGTGCCCAACTGTCGCGCCTACGACCCCTGCTTCGCCGGTGAATTCGCCGTCATCCTGGACCACGGCATGCGCCAGATGCTGGAAAAGCACGAAGACGTTTTCTACTACGTCACGTTGATGAACGAGAACTACGCGCAGCCGTCGTTGCCAGCGGGCACCGAGGCAGACGTGATCAAGGGCCTGTATCGCTACAGCTCGTTGGCGACCGCGACCGACCCGGTGCGCGTGCGCCTCGTAGGCTCGGGAACCATCTTGCGCGAAGTAATCGCCGCGGCCGAACTGCTCGCGCAAGACTGGCACATCGCCGCCGAAGTGTGGAGCGCCACCAGCTTCAGCGAACTGGCACGTGAGGCCCGCGAGGTCGAGCGCTGGAACCGCCTGCATCCGCAAGAGGCCGCCCGTGTCAGCCATGTGCAGCAGTGCCTGACTGCAGATGCCCCGGTGGTGATGGCCAGCGACTATGTGCGTGCCTGGCCGCAACTCATCGCCGGCTATCTGCAAGCCCCGGTGACCACGCTGGGCACGGATGGCTTCGGTCGCAGCGACACGCGCGCTGCGTTGCGAAGCTTCTTCGAGGTCGACCGCTTCCAGATTGTGCTGGCGGCGCTGACCGCGCTGCGCGCTCAGGGTCTGGTGGATGCCGCGACCTGCACGCAGGCCATTGCGAAGTATTCCATCGCGCCTGAGCAACTGGCTTCCTGGACATGCTGATCGCCTGACAACGCGCGTCAGTGAACGACGCTGCCAACCCACAAAAGCCTCAGTACTTTCCCCTGGACGCAGCAGGGTAGCGCTTTGCAGCATGGGCTTGGTGAGAACCTTTTCGCTTACAGTGTGTGCTCTGATGGGATATCTGGCCCGCAGCAGATCAAAAAAATGACAGGAGACCCCATGCGTGTGATTCCGATCGCGCCTTCGGCGCTGCCCCGTGCCGACGCTACTTCATGCCAAGAAGAAGACGGCCAAGTGCCCAAGCTTGACCTGCCGCTGGTGCGGCGTGAATTCCTCAAAGGTTCGGGCGTGCTGACAGGTGCCATTGCCACCGGCTCCGTGTTGGCCACGCTGGCACCATCACCTGCGTGGGCGTTGGAGCTGAAGCAGCTCACCACCGGTGAGGGTCAAACGTTGATTGCGGTGGGCCGGGTGCTCTACCCGCACAAGAAGCTGCCTGATGCCGTTTATGCGTTGTTGGCCAAGGATCTGGACGGCAATGCCGCGGCTCTTCCCGTGGTGCGCGACGGTATCGCTGCGCTGGACAAATCTGCTGGCGGCAGCTTTATCAAAGCACCTGCGTCGAAGAAATTGGCGCTGATCAAGGCCATCGAAGGCACACCCTTCTTCAACACCGTGCGCGGCCAGTGCATCACCTCGCTCTACAACAACGACATGGCCTTCGCAGTCTTCGGTTACCCCGGCGCGTCTTGGGAGAAGGGCGGTTACCTCACGCGTGGCTTCCAGGACCTGAAGTGGTTGCGGGCGCCAACGGCAGAAGCCAGCCCGCCTGCTTGGTGAGTTGATTTCCTTCACTGGCCACATGGCCACCAGCCAACACGGCAAGAATCAAAAGAATCGCAGGAGACAAGATGGCGAAGTTTGACAACAGCGACGACTCGGTAGTCGTCATCATCGGTTCAGGCGCTGGCGGTGGCACGTTGGCCAACGAGTTGTGCCAAAAAGGCATCAAGGTCGTGGTGCTGGAAGCTGGCTCGGTGCAGTCCAGCGAGACGTTCGTCAACGACGAGTGGAAGTCGTTCGGCCAACTCGCTTGGCTCGATCCGCGTACCACCTCTGGCACCTGGGGCGTTGCGAAGGATTTCGCTGGCTTGCCAGCCTGGATTTGCAAGACCGTGGGCGGCACCACTACGCACTGGGCCGGCGCATCGCTGCGCTTCCAGGAGCACGAGTTCAAGGTGCGCACCACCTACGGCGAGATCAAGGGGGCCAACCTGATGGACTGGCCTGTCACGCTGAAAGAGCTTGAGCCGTATTACGCACGCGCTGAAAACAAGATGGGCGTCACGCGGACCAACGGCATCCCCGGGCTGCCAGGCAACAACAACTTCAAGGTGATGTACGCTGGTGCCACCAAGCTGGGCTACAAGGAAGTGCACACGGGTCGCATGGCGATCAACAGCCGCCCGCGTGACGATCGGGGCCAGTGTCTTCAGCTGGGCTTCTTCTTCCAGGGCTGCAAGAGCG
Source organism: Burkholderiales bacterium (assembly GCA_025352345.1). Lineage (GTDB taxonomy): Bacteria > Pseudomonadota > Gammaproteobacteria > Burkholderiales > Burkholderiaceae_C > PBB1. Next base: position 8,098 of record JANXTP010000091.1, read on the forward strand.
GTGCCAAATGGAGCACGCTGTACACCGAGCTGCCCAGGGCCGAGAAGACCGGCAACATGGACCTCCGCCCCGAATCGCATGTGACACGCATCGAACACAACGATGCTGGCAAGGTCACCGGTGTCGTTTACTTCGACAAAGTTGGCAAGGAGCAGCGGCAGAAGG
>JANXTP010000112.1 GCA_025352345.1 Burkholderiales bacterium
TACCGCCAGCAGGTGATCGCCCGCCGCCAAGTCATCATGCGCTGGCTGGCGCATCGGGGTGGGGCGCTCGATTTCCGCGACTTCGCCCGTGCCAACCCCGGCCAGCCGTTCCCGATCGTCGTGGCCTTGGGCGCTGATCCGGCGACCATCCTCGGCGCGGTGACGCCGGTGCCCGACACGCTTGGCGAATACCAATTCGCCGGCCTGCTGCGCGGTAGCCGCACCGAGGTGGTCGACTCGGGCGTTGGCGATGCGGGCGTGATGCTGCAGGTGCCTGCCAGTGCCGAGATCGTGCTCGAAGGGCACATCCCGGTGGCAGTGCCTGGCTATGTCGGCCACAGCGAACATGGCGTGCCGCTGAAGGAAGTCGGCGGCTACCTGTATGCGCTGGAAGGCCCGTTCGGCGACCACACCGGCTACTACAACGAGCAGGACTGGTTCCCGGTGTTCGAGATCAGTCGCCTGACGCACCGCCGTGATCCGGTCTACCACTCCACCTATACCGGCAAGCCGCCCGATGAGCCGGCGATCCTCGGCGTGGCGCTGAACGAGGTATTCGTGCCCATCCTGCAAAAGCAGTTTCCGGAGATCGTCGACTTCTACCTGCCGCCGGAAGGCTGCAGCTACCGGATGGCGATCATCAGCATCAAGAAGGCCTACCCCGGCCACGCCAAGCGCGTGATGTTCGGCCTGTGGAGCTTTTTGCGGCAATTCATGTATACCAAGTTCATCGTGGTGACCGACAACGACGTGGACATCCGCAATTGGCAGGACGTGATCTGGGCCATCACCACCCGCATGGACCCGGTGCGCGATGTGACGCTGGTCGAGAACACGCCGATCGACTACCTCGACTTCGCCTCGCCGGTGAGCGGCCTGGGCGGCAAGATGGGGCTGGACGCCACGAACAAGTGGCCTGGCGAAACATCGCGCGAGTGGGGCCGCACGATCGCGATGGACGCGGCGGTGGAAGACAAGGTGGCGGCAGTGTTCGATCAGATCATGCGGGCTCAACGCTCGACAACGTGAGCATCTGAAACAGCGCTTGCGCTTCGCACGCACCCGGCGTAATGTGAATACGCCTGTCAAGCAGGCCAACCCCGCGGCGCAGTCACTGCGCCCAGGAGCAAAGGACTCTCACCCTCCGGAGCTCCGAATGGTGGCGTCAGCCACCTGACCCCTCCCACCGTCACGGTCGGGAGGGGTTCTTGTTTCTGGGGCAGGGCTTGAGGTTCATGGCGCCTGTGTGCTGCGCGCATGTGTACTGTATAAAAAAAATGGGTATCCACTTAGCTCCAGTTGAGCCACGAATACTGGATGCCCATCCAGTTACCCTACGCTTGCTTAGTCGGCTTAGATAGTGGCCTGACGACGCTGTCGTAGGTCACCGGATCGGTGACGACGGCTTGCTGCAGCAGCCGGTAGAACAGCATGCCGCGCGAGGTCGAAGTGCGCCGGTTGAAGCGGAACACGAACTCGTCCAGGTAGGCATCCAGATGCCCCGGCTGGACCGATCCATGGTGCGTTCCCAGAATCCATCGCTTGACGAGTGAGGCCACCCGATGCACGCCAGCCATCGACACATGGGCGGGCACATCGGAGCCGAGCATCACCGTGCGCTGGTGGTCGTAGCCCAACCCGCTCAAGGAACGGTATGCGGCCGAGCCATCGGTGCGCACCTGGGCGCCGGGTTCGATGGATTCCTGGACGAAGGGCACGACACAGGCATCGGAATCGTTCTCGATGCGACGCAATCGAATCCTCCCGAAGCCTTTGGGCTGTAGCAGCTCCACCGCCAGGACGACCAGCACCTTGGTCGTCTTGTTCTTGCGCCCCACGGGTGAGATGGGCTCCTCGCGGTCCGTGATGGCCAGGTAGGTCTCGTCGACCTCGACCTGGCCCCTCAAGAGGTTGCGATCGGGGCGCACCATGGCCCGGCGAAACCGGTGCAGCATGGTCCAGGCGGTCTGGTAGCTGCCCAGCCCCAGCACGCGTTGCAGGCCCAGGGCGCTCACACCTTGCTTCTGGTTGGTCAGGTACCACGCTGCTGCCAGCCACACGCGCAAGGGCGTGCGGGTCTTGTCGAAGATGGTGCCGGCGGTGACCGTGCTCTGGCGCCCACAGCTGCGGCACATCAGCCGCGCTCGGTTGGAGCGGTAGGGCTCCTGCGCGACGCCGC
>JANXTP010000140.1 GCA_025352345.1 Burkholderiales bacterium
CCTTGCCTTCGGGCAGCGCGGCGAACGAGCGCACGTTCATGTGCACCGTGGGCACATAAGGGTTGCGCGGGTGCATCACCAGCGACACGCCCATCGCCTCGAACGGCGCGCCGGCCAGCTCGGGCCGGTGCTGCGTGGCCGACGGCGGCAGCTTCGGGCCGCGCACATGCGAGAAATTGCAGCCGCCGCGCTCCAGCAGTTCGCCGCCCTCGATCAGGCGCGAGCAGCCATCGCCCTGCAGCCGCTCGGACGGCTCACGCACCCAGCTGTCGCTGCGAAATTGCTCACCGCCTTCGCGCTCCAGCGCGCCGATGATGCGGTCCTGCAAACCCAGCAGATAGTCTCGAACGGCTTGTGTGCTCATGGTCAGATGCGGGTCAACGTTTCATCGCGCGGTGGCCGATGTCTTTGCGGTACTGCATGCCGTCGAAGCGGATCGGCTGCAGCAGTTCATAGGCACGCTGCTGGGCCTGTTTGACCGAATCGGCCAGCACCGTCACGCACAGCACGCGCCCGCCTGAAGTCACCAACCTGCCATCGCGCAATTCGGTGCCGGCATGGAACACGATGCCGTCGGCAGCTTCGGCGGGAATGCCTTTGATCGCGTCGCCCTTGCGCGGCGCCATCGGGTAGCCCGCTGCTGCGACGACCACACCGAGCGCGACGCGGCGGTCCCAGTGCAACTCGACCTCGTCGAGCGTGCCGTCGGTGGCGTGCGCGAACAGATCGAACAGATCGCTTTTGAGGCGCATCAGGATCGGCTGCGTTTCCGGGTCGCCGAGGCGGCAGTTGAATTCGACGGTGCGCGGCTGGCCGTGCGCATCGATCATCAGGCCGGCATACAGGAAGCCGGTGAACGGGATGCCGTCCTTCGCCATGCCGTGGATGGTGGGCAGGATGATCTCCTGCATCGCCTTCGCATGCACGTTCGGCGTGACCACCGGCGCCGGCGAGTACGCCCCCATGCCACCGGTGTTGGGGCCTTCGTCGCCGTCGAGCAGGCGCTTGTGGTCCTGGCTGGTGGCGAGCGACACGACGTTCTTGCCGTCGCACATGACGATGAAGCTGGCTTCCTCGCCTTCGAGGAACTGCTCGATGACGACGCGAGGCACATCGTTGTGTTTCACCTCTAGCGTGTCGCCCGCCGCATCGGTGCCCAGCATCCAATCAATTGCTTCATGCGCCTGCGCCAGCGTGGTCGCCACCACCACGCCCTTGCCGGCGGCGAGGCCATCGGCCTTGATGACGATGGGCGCGCCCTGCTGATCGACATGGGCATGGGCCAGCGCCGCGTCGGTGAAGGTGTCGTAGGCGGCGGTGGGGATCTGGTGCCGCTTCATAAAGGCCTTGGCAAAGGCCTTCGAGCTTTCGAGCTGCGCCGCTGCCTGCGTCGGGCCGAAGATGCGCAAGCCCCGCGTGCGGAAAAAGTCGACGATGCCGCCGGCCAGCGGGCCTTCGGGGCCGACGACGGTCAGCGCAATCTTCTCGCGCTCGGCGAATTCGGCCAGTTCGTTGAAGTCGGTCAGCGGCAGGTTGTGCAGCCGGGGGTCGCTGCCGGTGCCGCCATTGCCAGGCGCCACATACACGGTCTGCACCTTGGTCGATTGCAGCAGCTTCCAGGCGATTGCGTGCTCGCGGCCGCCGGAGCCGATCACGAGCACCTTCATACAGAAATTTCAGCGTTGTGGAACACCGCCTGTGCGTCGTCCAGGTCTTCGATCGCGTCGAGCAGCTTCTGCATGCGGATCGCATCCTCGCCGGTGATCTCTACCGTGTTCTCGGCACGCATCGTCACTTCAGCCACCTCGGGTTTCAGGCCAGCCGCCTCCAGCGCCGCCTTGATAGCTTCGAAATCGTGCGGCGAGGTGATGACCTCGATCGCGCCGTCGGGGTCGGTGACGACGTCGTCAGCACCGGCTTCCAGCGCCACCTCCATCACCTTGTCTTCGCTGGTGCCGGGCGCAAAGACCAGCTGCCCGCAGTGCTTGAACTGGAACGCCACCGAGCCCTCGGTGCCCAGATTGCCGCCGTACTTGCTGAACGCATGGCGCACCTCGGCCACGGTGCGCACCTTGTTGTCGGTCATCGTGTCGATGATGACGGCCGCCCCGCCGATGCCGTAGCCCTCGTAGCGGATCTCGTCGTAGTGGACGCCTTCGAGGTTGCCGGTGGCTTTGTCGATGTTCTTCTTGACGGTGTCGGCCGGCAGGTTGGCGGCCTTGGCCTTGTCGACTGCCAGCCGCAGCCGTGGGTTCAGCGCCAGGTCGGCACCGCCCAGGCGCGCCGCGACGGTGATTTCACGGATGACGCGCGTCCAGATCTTGCCGCGCTTCTCGTCCTGGCGGCCCTTGCGGTGCTGGATGTTGGCCCACTTGGAATGTCCGGCCATGAAATGGCGCCTCCTGCACAGGCGTCGCGATGCCGCGGCCTGGCGTGTTTTGTTGGATAAACTGCAATTTTACGTGTCCGCCCTTGCGTCATCCTGCGCTGGCGCGCGGCCCTCCCTTCACCCACCGATCCACCACTGGAGCAGCCCCATGGCCGAGCCGATCCTGGTTGCCAAGCATGGCGACACCGAGTGCTTCCTGTTGCCCGCACTCGCGAACCGCCACGGGCTGATCACCGGCGCCACCGGCACCGGCAAGACGATCACGCTGCAGACGCTGGCCGAGAACTTCAGCCTGCTGGGCGTGCCGGTCTTCATGGCCGACGTCAAAGGCGACCTGACCGGCATCACGCAGGCCGGCAAGATCAGCGACAAGCTCGCGGCGGTGTTGAAAGAGCGCGGCCTGGCCACGCCGACATCGGCCGCCTGCCCAGCCACGCTGTGGGACGTGTACGCCAACGACAAGAAGGCCGACGGCCACCCGGTGCGTGCGACCGTCAGCGACATGGGCCCGCTGATGCTGGCGCGGATGCTGGCGTTGAACGAAACGCAGCAGGGCGTGCTGAGCCTGGTGTTCAAGATTGCCGACGACAGCGGCCTGCTGCTGCTCGACCTGAAAGACCTGCGCGCGATGCTGCAGCACGTAGGCGACAACGCGAGCCAGTTCACACCGAATACGGCAACGTGAGCGCGGCCAGCATCGGCGCGATCCAGCGCGGGCTGCTGCAGATCGAGGAACAGGGCGGTGACCGCTTCTTCGGCGAGCCGATGCTCAACATCGCCGACTTCATTCAGACCGACAGTGGCAAGGGCGTGATCAACATCCTGGCTGCCGACCAGCTGATGAACAGCCCGCGGCTGTACTCGACCTTTCTGCTTTGGATGCTCTCCGAGCTGTTCGAGCAGTTGCCCGAAGTCGGCGACCTCGATCAGCCGAAGCTGGTGTTCTTTTTCGACGAGGCGCACCTGTTGTTCAAGGAAGCACCCACCGCGCTGGTCGAGCGCATCGAGCTGGTGGTGCGGCTGGTGCGCAGCAAGGGCGTGGGTGTCTATTTCGTGACGCAGAACCCGCTGGACATTCCCGACACCGTGCTGGCCCAACTCGGCAACCGCGTGCAGCACGCGTTGCGGGCTTTCACGCCGCGCGACCAGAAGGCGGTCAAGGCGGCGGCCAGCACGATGCGCGCGAAGCCCGGGCTGGATATCGAAACGGCCATCACCGAACTGGCGGTGGGCGAGGCGCTGGTCAGCTTCCTCGACGAGAAGGGCCGGCCGAGCATCACCGAGCGGGTGTTCGTGCTGCCGCCGGGCAGCCAGATCGGGCCGATCACGCCAGCCCAGCGGCAGGCGCTGATCGCCAATTCACTGGTCGCCGGCGTCTATGAAAAAACAATCGACCGGGAATCGGCCTACGAGAAGCTGAAGGGCCGTGTGGCGGCGTCATCGAATGCCCAAAGCACCCAGGCCCCGCCCGCCGGCGGTGGCGCAGACCCCACGTCCGCCGGTGCGCCCCCTGCCGCCGAAGCCAGCGGTGGCGGCATGTTCGGCGGGCTCGGCAACATCCTGTTCGGCAGCACCGGCCCGCGCGGCGGCGTCCACGATGGCCTGGCGCAATCGATGGCCAAGTCGGCCGTGCGCACGATGGGCTCGGCGGTCGGCCGCGAGATCATCCGCGGTGTGCTGGGCAGCATCCTGGGCGGCGCGCGGCGGCGCTGAGCGGCGGCACCCGCAGCGATCTGCGCGCTGCGGGTCCGGCCGCCAGACTCAACGGCGCTGCCAGCGGTCGTCGCGGCGACCCCGGTCGTCATCGTGATCGCCCCGGTCGTGGCGATCGCCGTCGCGCCAGTCGTGGCGGTCATAGCGGTCGTAACGAGCGTGCTCGTCGTGCCAGCGGTGATCCCAGCGGCCCCATCCTGATTGACCGTAGCCATAGGGAACGTAGCCGTAAGGCGCCACGACATAAGGCTGTTGGTAGACGGCGCGCGGGGCGGGCACATAGACCACCGGCGGCGGCGCATACACCGGCGCGGCATAGCGGTAGACCGGTGCATTCGAAATCACGGCACCAACAAACGGATCACCGACCGAGATCGACCAGTTGATGTTGTCGCGCGCCTGGGCAACGCCGACGCCAGACAAGGCAAGCACCGCCGCAGCGGCAAGGATCAGTCGTTTCTTCATGCTGTGTCTCCTGGCACACCGCTGTGGTGTGCCCGTCGTCAACGTGGCCAGGGGTGCGGCAGGTTGACCCCGCGTTTGTGACGATGGGTAAAGACATGTGAAGCGCGCCACCGATCTGACCCGCAGCGGCCTATCTCCACACCCCGGCGCGCCAGGGTCGAGGGACATAATTCATGCGCCCTCGCCGGGGGCATCGCTTTTTTCATCGTTTCCTTCGCTGTTTTGCGCCCTGCGCGCCCGCCCCCATGACCGCACCCGCCCGCCCGAATCCGCCCGACGACAGCAAGCCGAGCAATTTCCTGCGACAGGTGATCGAGCGCGACCTGGCCCAGGGCACCTACGCCGGCCGCACCTTTGCCGGCACGCCGGGCGATGCCGCGCACCACGCCACCGGCGGGGCTGATCCGGCACGCATCCGCACCCGCTTCCCGCCCGAGCCCAATGGCTACCTGCACATCGGCCACGCCAAGAGCATCTGCCTGAACTTCGGCCTGGCGCGCGACTACGGCGGCGTGTGCCACATGCGCTTCGACGACACCAATCCGGAGAAGGAAGAGCAGGAGTACGTCGACTCGATCCTCGACGCGGTGCAGTGGCTGGGCTTTGGGTGGGAGACGCCGGATCCGCTGAATACGGACGCCACGGGCCGCCATCCCGAAGCGAAGCGGAGTCACCTTTACTACGCCAGCAACTACTTCGACTTCATGTACCGCGCCGCCGAGGCGCTGATCACCGCCGGCCTCGCCTACGTCGACGAGCAGACCCCCGAGCAGATGCGCGCCAACCGAGGCGACTTCAACACGCCCGGCACCGACAGCCCTTTCCGCAGCCGCACGCCGGCGGAGAACCTGGCGCGCTTTCGCGAGATGCGCGACGGCAAGCTCGCCGACGGCGCGGCGGTGCTGCGCGCGAAGATCGACATGGCCTCGCCGAACATCAATCTGCGCGACCCGGCGATCTACCGCATCAAGCGCGCGACGCACCACAACACCGGCGACACCTGGTGCATCTACCCGATGTACACCTACGCGCACCCGATCGAAGACGCGCTGGAGAACATCACCCACAGCATCTGCACGCTCGAATTCGAGGACCAGCGCCCGTTCTACGACTGGCTGCTCGACACGCTGTGCACGCTGGGCCTGACCGCGCAGCCGCGCCCGCACCAGTACGAGTTCGCGCGGCTCAACATCACCTACATCATCACCAGCAAACGCAAGTTGAAGCAGCTGGTCGACGAAGGCCACGTGCAGGGCTGGGACGACCCGCGGATGCCGACCATCGTCGGCCTGCGCCGCCGCGGCTACACGCCGGAGGGCCTGCAGCTGCTGGCCGAGCGCAGCGGCGTCAACAAGGTCGGCGGCTGGCTCGACTACGCGGCCATCGACATCGCGCTGCGCGACGACCTGGACCCGAAGGCTGCACGCGCCTGCGCGGCGCTCGACCCGTTGAAATTGAAGCTGACCAATTTCGCCGAGGTGTTCGGCAGCGCGTCGCATCGGGAGCCCTGCCACGCCCCGGTGCATCCTGGACACCCCGAGCGCGGCCAGCGCGACTTCGTGCTGACGAACGAAGTGTGGATCGAGCGCGAGGACTTCATGGAAGAACCGAGCAAGGGCTTCTTCCGCCTGAGCCCGCCGCGCACCGATGCGGCAGGCGTCGCCCAGCCAGGCAGCAAGGCGCGGCTGAAGTACGGCTACGTGATCGAGTGCACCGGCTGCGAGAAGGACGAGCACGGCCGCGTCACCGCGGTGATGGCCTCGCTGGTACCCGACACCAAGAGCGGCACGCCCGGCGCCGATGCGGTCAAGGTCAAGGGCGTGATCACCTGGGTCAGCGTGGCCACCGGCATCGCCGCCGAGGTGCGGCTCTACGACCGGCTGTTCACCGAAGCCCAGCCCGACGCAGGTGGCCGCGACTTCCTCAGCGTGCTGAACCCGAACAGCAAGACCACCGTGACCGCCTACCTCGAATCCTCACTGGCTTCAGCGCAGGCCAATGACCGCTTCCAGTTCGAGCGCCACGGCTACTTCGTCGCCGACCGCCACGACCACACGGCCGAACGCCCAGTGTTCAACCGGACCACGACGCTGAAGGACACCTGGGCGAAGGGGTAACGCTGCAAGGCGCGGCGGCCTAGGGCTTGGCTGCGCTGGCCGGTGCGGCGGCGGGCAGCTCGGGGATGCCGAGGTGGGCCGTCTGGAACAGGCGAACGGTTTCGTCGATCAGCTGATCAGCCGGTGTGGTGCCGACCAGCCGGGCGTAGGCCACGAAAGCGACCCTGCCATCGGTGAGGTAGTGCGCCACCGTCAGGTCTGCCCGCGATTGGGTTTTCGGATGCGACGTCAGCACGAGGTAGTTGCCGCGCCAGCCCGATGCGGACTGGTACTCGCCTCGCCTGCCAGTGTCAACGACGGTGCCCGCGACGCGCAGATCGCCCACCAGTTGTTGAAAGTAAAGCTGCCACTGCGGTGCATCGACTGGCAGCTTTTCCACGGTGATCAGGTAACGCAGCGTGTCACCGTCCCACACCGCCAACACCTGCTTCTGCTGGTTGACCGACGGCACGAGCTGTTGCGTGACGTCGATCGATTCCGGCGGATCGATCGCCAGCCCGTCGGGCAGCACGAGGGACCAACTCGGCACGCAGGCGCTGATGCAAAGCGCTGCGAACAGGGATCGAACCATGGTCGTCACTGGCTCAGCCGCGCAAGCCGCTCTCGCCGGGATGCTCAGGCAGCACCACCGGCGGCGCCGGCTTCCAGCCTTTCTTGCGGTGCTCGGCCACCACATTGGTGTAGATGCCGCCGCGCACATACCAGCGGGCGGTGATGCAGGCGTAGCGCGGCTGGGTGACGGCCACGATCTTGGTCAGGATGTCGTTGGTGACCTTCTCATGAAACGCGCCTTCGTTGCGGAAGCTCCACATGTACATCTTCAGGCTCTTCAGTTCGACGCAGAGCTGGTCGGCCACCATGTCGATGACGAACTGCGCATAGTCGGGCTGGCCGGTCAGCGGACACAGGCAGGTGAACTCGGGGATCTGGAACTGGATGGCGTAATCGCGCTCCGGCGCCGGGTTCGGAAACACGTGCAGGTCTTTCGACGGCGCGGTCGGTGGATTGATCGGCGCGGCGCGTTGCTGGGCGGCCTCGGGTTGGATCGTCTTGGTGTGTCGCGGCATGGCGGGTCTCGTTGAAGAAAAGTCAGGGGATGCCCACGGTCTTGTGCGTCTGCACGCTGAGCCGCCACTGCGGGTGCGCGAGGCAGTAGTCGATGGCTGCCCGCGTGTGGCGGCGCTGTTCGAGGCCATCCATCGGCTGCAGGAAGAACAGTCCGAAGTCGAGCGCCGCGAAGCGCTCGGGCAGCGCAGCGGGCTGCGGGTACACCAGCTTCAGCTCGTGGCCGTGCGTCATCACCAGCGGCGCGTCGGCCTTCGGGCTGACGCAGATCCAGTCCAGCCCCGCCGGTGCGGGCTGCGTGCCGTTGGTTTCGACGGCCACCTCGAAGCCCAGCGCGTGCAGCGCGTCGATCAGCGGCTCATCGAGCTGCAGCAGCGGTTCGCCGCCGGTGCACACGACCAGGGGCTTGCCCGGCCGCCCTGCCGGCCACTGCCGCGCGATGTGTTCGGCCAGCGCGGCCGGTGTGTCGAACTTGCCACCACCGGGGCCATCGGTGCCGACGAAATCGGTGTCGCAGAAGTTGCACACCGAACCAACACGATCGGCCTCGCGGCCCGACCAGAGGTTGCAGCCGGCGAAGCGGCAGAACACCGCCGCGCGACCGGCCTGGCCGCCCTCGCCTTGCAGCGTGTAGTAGACCTCCTTGACGGCGTAGGTCATGCTGGGTTGCCCATGATCACATCGGCCCGGCAAGTGCCACATCGCCCACCGACACGATCGCGCCACAGCCAGGTGTCTCGAACAGATCGACCCGGTCAAGCTGCGGCAGCTGGTGCCGCGCCTGGTCGACGATCCAGCCAGCGATGCGGGCGGTGTCGCCATCGGCCAGGTCGGCAATTTCATGGATGGGCTGGTGATCGAGCTGCAGGAAGATCGGGTTGAACGCCGACTTCACATCGCCGAAGTCGACCGCCCAGCCCAGCAGCTCATCCAGCGGCGCTGCCAGGTGCAGGCGCAGCGTGTAGGTGTGGCCGTGCAGGCGGCGCAGCCCGCTGCCATCGGGGGCGTGTCGCAGCCGCACCGCGGCGTCGAGCGTCATCTGCTTCCAGATGCGGTGTAGCGTGCCGTCAAACACCGCGCCACAGCTGCCGGTCTCAAACACGGTGACAGTGACCAGCCCGGGCAACTGCGGTGCCAGGCGCTCCCACAGCCAGCTGGCAAGCCATTCGCTGGTCGGGTTGGCGAGACCCGGCAGATCGTTCAGGCAGCCGTAGTTCAGCTGGCAATGCAGTGGCGCCCAGACCGCATCGAGGTCGTCGTGGTTGAGGGCGGGGTCACCGCTTGCGTCACTTGCACGCGCATGCAGCACCACCTCGAATCCATGCCCGTGCATCGTTCCGCACTTGTGGCCCAGCGGCACATTCGGCAACCAGTGGGCCGACTGGAAGGCATAGCGCCGCCAGAGCTGGCTGCGCCCGGCGCTATCGAGCAGGGCGCCTTGTTGTGCGGTGCTCTGCACGCCGAGCTCGACGCCGCTGGGCAGATCAAGCCGGTCGCGCAGCCAGCGGGCCAGATGCACGTCGGTCGGATTCGGCAGCTGCTCGTTGAGCAGCCGGTGGTCGAGCAGCGCCACGTTGGCTTGCAGCTCGCCGCGCAAACGTTCCACTTCGCCGCCCGGAAACACAGCCCAACCTGCCGGCAGCGCGCAGCGCAGCTTCGCGACAAAGCCATGGCCGTGCAAACGACCCGAGGGATGCCCGGCAGGCAGCGCGTCGAGCTGCCGTGCGGCCTCGAAGCCGGCCTGGGCGCAGAACACCGTGCGGGTGGGTAACGACGACATCACGTTCAGACCATGCCGAAGCGCACCAGCAGCGGGTCGCGTGCACCCGCCTCGGCAAAGCCCTTGGCGCGCAGCACGCAGGAGTCGCAGCCACCGCAGGGCCGGCCGTCACCGCCGGGGTCATAGCAGCTGCTGGTCTGCGCGTAATCGACGTCGAGGCGCAGGCCCTCGTGGATGATCTGCGCCTTGCTCATCGCAATCAGCGGCGCATGGATCTTCAGGCGCTGCGTGCCTTCGACGCCGGCCCGTGTCGCCAGATTGGCCATCGCCTCGAAGGCCGCGATGTAGTCAGGGCGGCAGTCCGGGTAGCCGGAGTAGTCGAGCGCATTGACGCCGATGAAGATGTCGGTCGAGCCCAACGTTTCGGCCCAGGCCAGCGCGAAGCTGAGAAACACCGTGTTGCGCGCCGGCACGTAGGTGATCGGGATGCCATGCGACATCTCGTCGGCGCTGCGGTCTTTCGGCACGGCAATGTCGGCGGTCAACGCCGAGGCACCGAAGGCACGCAGGTCGATCTGCGCGGTGACATGCTTCACCACGCCCTGGCTGCGCACGATCACATCGGCAGCGTTCAGCTCATGCACATGGCGTTGACCATAGCGAAAGCTCAGCGCGCAAGGCTCGAAGCCCCGCTCCCGCGCGATCGCCAGCACCGTCGAGGAATCGAGCCCTCCGCTCAGAAGCACCACCGCGGGTGGCCGCTTCGACTGACTTCCGCACATCCCCTGACTCCCGGACGACTGGTCCACTGAACAACGTTCCAGTGTAGTGGGCTGCCCCAGGCATCGGGCCGCTGCCGGGTCTTGCAGGACTCAGGTGAGCAGAAGTAAAGCCGATGTCCTACATCGCCAGCGTGTCGTCGCAACGACACTGTTGATCGTTGTAGACCCATACAAACTCTCTTTGACCTCCATGAAAAAGACCCTTGCCCTGCTCCTTGCTGTCGCCGCCATCACCTCAGCCCATGCGGGAACCAGCGTCGGCGTGTCGATCGGCATCAACCAACCCGGCGTCTACGGCCGCATCAACATCGGCGATGTGCCGCGCCCTGCCCTGGTCTACGAGCAGCCGGTGATCATCGCGCCGCCGGTGGTCGCTTACGAACGTCTGCCGATCTACCTTTACGTGCCGCCTGTGCAGCAGCAGGACTGGCGCCGCTACTGCGGCCGCTACAACGCCTGCGGACAACCGGTGTATTTCGTCCAGGACCAGTGGGTGCGTGAGCGCTACCAGCAGGAGCACCCGGGCTGGGACAAAGGCCGCAAGCGCGGCTGGGACAAGCACGATCGAGATGATCACCGTGGCGGCGACGATAGCGATCGCGGACACGATGGGGACGATGACCACGGACATGGCCACGGCAAAGGTCGCGACCACTGAAAAACCGGAACGCAGCGCGCATCGACTATCCTCAGTCACTCGCTGCTCATCCCCAAGGCCTTGATCTTCAAGGCTTTTTTTCTGTGTCCGACACCCTGAACCTGCCCAACCCGCGCCATGCGGCGCGACTGCCTGCGCACATCGGAAAAGCCCAGTTCGAACGCATCCGCCAGGCGGCGTATCGGCTGCCGCAGGTCGTCAAGCCGGGCGACTTCATCGCCGAGCGCAGCGCGGGCTTCGAGGAGCACCTCGACAAACTCGGGCTGGTGCTGCTTCAGAAACCCGTGGCTGGTGCGCGACCCAGCCGCTGGATCGCGCCCGATCTGATCGACAGTGCGCTGGCGCACCTCGACGCGGTCGGCAACGGGCCCAATGTGCGTGCGCTGATGCTGGAACGCACCGCGGCGCTGGAAGCGATGGGCGTGGCGCGCGATGCGGGCGTGTGGACGCGGCTGATCAGCCACGCGCTGACGCTTGCGGAAACCGGCTGGAAAGTACCGGTGCTGTTTCGCGTGCCGGTCGATGCCACCGCCGTGTGGACCTACTACCGCGATGGCGACAACGCAGCGCTGCGGGCCGCGCTCGGCACGCCGCCGCCCTTTGCGAATGCAACAGAACTGGTCGCGCACCTCGATGACCTCGTGGCGCGCAGCCGCGCGTTCAAGCCGAACCACCTCGAATCGCTGCTGCCGCGTTTGCAATCCGAATGCGCCACGCCGCAGGCGCTGACCGAGCTGAAAGCCGCGCTGATGCGCGCGCAGGACCGCTGGGAACACCGCGCCGCCGAACTCGACACGATCGAAGGCCTGAACAGCGAGCTGGCCTTCCAGGGCTACCCCGACACCTTCGAGAAGGCACGCCGCCTTCAGCGCAGCGTCACGCTGTACGTCGGCCCGCCGAACAGCGGCAAAACCCACGCGGCATTCGAGCGGCTGGCGCAGGCCCACGATGGCGCTTATCTGGCGCCATTGCGCTTGTTGGCACTCGAAGGCCGCGACCGGCTGGTCGGCCGAGGTGTGCCTTGCTCGCTGCTGACCGGCGAAGAAAACGTGCCAGCCGATGGCGCACGGGTGGTGTCGAGCACCATCGAGATGGTCGGCACCAACAAGCCGATCGATGTCGCGGTGATCGACGAGGCGCAGATGATCTTCGACCCGTCACGCGGCTGGGCCTGGACGCAGGCCATCGTCGCGGTGCCGGCCAACGAGGTCATCATCATCTGCTCGGCTTATGCGGTGCCTGCGATCGAGAACCTGCTGGGTCTGTGCGGCGAGCGCTGCACCGTGCGGCATTTCGACCGCAAGCAGCATGTCGATCTGCTGCCGCACCCGATCGCCACTTCGGCGCTGAAGCTGGGCGATGCGGTGGTGGCGTTCAGCCGCCGCGACGTGCTGACGCTGCGCGACCAGATCGCTGCCGACGGCCACCCGGTGTCGGTGATCTACGGCGCACTGCCGCCCGAAGTGCGGCGGCGTGAGGCCGAGCGCTTCGCCACCGGTGAGTCGCACATCCTCGTGGCCACCGATGCGATCGGCATGGGGCTGAACCTGCCGATCCGCCGCGTGCTGTTCAGCACGATGACCAAGTTCGACGGCACCGCCGACCGCGCGCTCAATGAATCGGAAGTGCACCAGATTGCCGGCCGCGCCGGGCGCTTCGGCATCCATGAGGAAGGCTTCGTCGGCGTGCTGAAGGACGCCGAGCCGCAGGCCGCGCGGATGCTGAAGGAACTGCTGCCGAAAACACCCCGCGCGCCGCGTGACTTCAAGGCACCGGTGGCGCCGAATGGCTGGCATGTCGACACCATTTCGTCGCGCCTGCACAAGACCAAACTGCGCGAGGTGCTGGGCGTGTTCGTCGAACAGCTGAAGCTCGACGACGCCCACTTCGCGGTGGCCGAGCTCGACCAGATGCTGGACCTGGCCGAGCAGCTCGACCGCTGCGCGCCCGGTCTGACGCTGAAGGAACGCTTCACCTATGCGCAGGCACCCGTCGATACCCGCACCGACACCCAGGTGCAGGAGTTCCTGGACTGGACCAGCAGCCACGCACTGACCGGCAAGGCCGGCACGCCGTGGTTCCTGAAAGACGTCGATGGCCACAGCCGCCTCGACCGGATGGAACAGGCGTTGCGCGCCGTCACGCTGTGGCTGTGGCTGGACCTGCGCTTCCCCGGCGTCTACGGCCACCTCGACGCCGTGCTCGAATTGCGTCGCCAGCTGAACGACGGCATCGAGCGGCAGTTGAAGGGCAAGCGGCCGCTGGCGCAGGTGCGGCACCGGGCTAGGCATTGAGGTGAGCAGGTTCGATGCCACCATGTCGCTTACTCAGTAAGCCACATGTAGACTCGAACGATCGATCCACCCAGCCGGAGTCGCACCATGGCTGCTGCCACGCTCACTGAAAAAGGCCAGATCGTCATTCCAGCGGACATTCGTGCGCGTTACGAGTTGACGCCCGGCACACAAGTCGAATTCGTCGACGAAGGTGGCGTAATTCGGCTGCTGGTTCGCCGCCGGGTGGTGCCGTCCGACCCGCAGGCGGGTTACGGAATGATCAAGATCGAGCCGAGCAAGGCAGGCCGCCCTGCTCGCCGCCTGGCCGACTTCGACCCGGCATCGCTGCTCAATCCGTCACGGCCAAAGCACCACAGCGGCAAAAAATGATCGCCGTCGACACCAACATCCTGGCGCGCTTCTACTGCGACGATCCTGAAGACACCGAAGCTCAGCGACAGCGGCCCATCGCACGCCGTGTGATGGTCGAGTCGCCCTCGTTGTTCGTTCCTCTGACGGTGATCATCGAATTCGAGTGGGTGATGCGAGGCTTTTACGAGGCCGTGCCGGCCTCGTTCTGTCACGCCATCGAGCACCTGCTGGGCATGCCGCACGTCACTGTGGAGCGCTGGCAATACGTCAAGGATGCGCTGGGGCTGCACATGCGCGGGCTCGACTTCGCCGACGCCCTGCACTGGGCCAGCAGCATCGGCTGCGAACGCCTGGTGACCTTCGACGACCGAGGTTTCGCTCGGCGCGCTCGGCGTCTCGAACTGGCGCCTGAAGTCACGCTGGCCAGGTAGGCCACCCACTCCGCACCCACCGCGATGAACCAACCGACCCGCGTCGCCGCCTTCATCCAACGCTGGCGAGGGGTCAGCGGCTCCGAGCGGACCAACTACCAGCTGTTCATAGCCGACCTGTGTGATCTGCTCGGCGTGCCGCACCCCGAACCGGCGCACGAACACACCCGCGACAACGCCTATGTGTTCGAGCGCCGCGTCACCTTCGCGCATGGCGACGGCAGCCAGTCCAACGGTTTCATCGACTGCTACAAGCGCAGCGCTTTTGTGCTTGAAGCCAAGCGCATCAAGGCCGGCGTGCAGGCCCAGCAAACAGGTGCCACCAGCAAAGCCTTCGACGACGCCCTGCTGCGCGCCCGCTCGCAGGCCGAGGGCTATGCCCGCGCCCTGCCCGCCGCTGAAGGCCGACCGCCCTTCGTGGTGGTCGTTGATGTGGGCCATGTCATCGAGCTGTACGCCGAATTCACGCGCAGCGGCGCCACCTACACGCCCTTCCCCGATGCGCGCAGCCACCGCATCCGCCTCGACGATTTGCACGACGCCGCGCTGCGCGAACGCCTGCGCCTGCTGTGGCTCGATCCGATGGCGCTCGACCCGGCGCGCGCCAGCGCCAAGGTCACGCGCGAGGTCGCAGTGCAATTGGCCCAGGTGGCGCGCAGCCTGGAGGCCAGCGGCCATGCGCCGCAGGCTGTGGCCGCTTTCTTGACGCGCTGCCTGTTCAGCATGTTTGCCGAAGACGTGGAGCTGCTGCCGCGCACCGCCAGCGGCGAAGGCGCCTTTATCGATCTGCTCAAGCGCTACGGCGGGCAGCCCGACACCCTGCAACGCATGCTGCGCGCGCTGTGGGCCGACATGGACCGCGGCGGCTTCAGCGCCGCGCTGGCCCAAGACGTGCTGCGCTTCAACGGCAAGCTGTTCAAGGCCTCGGCCAGCGACGGCTATGTGCTGCCGCTCAACCGCGAGCAGCTCGACGGCCTGATCAAGGCCGCCGACGCCAACTGGCGCGAGGTCGAGCCCGCCATCTTCGGCACCCTGCTCGAACGCGCACTCGACCCCACCGAGCGCCACGCCCTCGGCGCGCACTACACACCGCGTGCCTATGTGGAGCGGCTGGTGCTGCCCACCGTGGTCGAACCCCTGCGTGCCGACTGGGCGAATGCGCAAGCCGCCGCACTGCTGCTGGCGACAGAAGCCAATGCGCTCGAAGGCAAGAAGCGCGACGACAAACTCGCCGAGGCCCGCGCCGAAATCAAACGCTTCCACCACCAGTTGTGCACCGTGCGCGTGCTCGACCCGGCCTGCGGCAGCGGCAACTTTCTGTATGTCACGCTGGAGCATTTGAAGCGCCTTGAAGGCGAGGTGCTCGACCGGCTTGAAAGCCTGGGCGACACCCAGAGCCGCCTCGGCATCGAGGGCGAAACGGTGAGCCTGCAGCAACTGCGCGGCATCGAGCTCAACGAGCGCGCCGCCGCGCTGGCCGAGATGGTGCTGTGGATCGGCTACTTGCAATGGCACATCCGCACCTTCGGCAACGCCAGCGTGGCCGAGCCGGTGATCCACGACTACCGCAACATCGAATGCCGCGACGCGGTGCTGGCCTATGACGCGGTGGAGCCGCTGCAAGACGCCGCCGGCCGCAGCGTGACGCGTTGGGACGGCAAGACCATGAAGCCGCACCCCGCCACCGGCGAACCGGTGCCTGACGAAGCGGCGCAGGTGATGCAGTGGCGCTATGTGAACCCGCGCCAGGCCGAGTGGCCGCAGGCCGATTTCATCGTGGGGAATCCGCCGTTCATTGGTGCCTCGACGATGCGCGCGGCACTTGGCGATGGCTACACCGAGGCCTTGCGCAACGCGTGGCCCGAGGTGCCGGAGAGTGCCGACTTCGTCATGTATTGGTGGCAGCGAGCGGCACTGACGGTGCAGCTCGGCGCGGCGCGGCAGTTCGGGCTCATCACCACCAACAGCGTGCGGCAGACCTTCAATCGGCGGGTGGTTGAACGCGCGCTGGCTGAGGTTGACGCAGGCGGCGGGGTGGGGCAGGCCGTCACCCTCATGCCGCGGAATACACAGAAATCGGGCGCCAGCCTGCCCCGCCCCGCCGCTGGCAAGCTCTCGCTGGTGTTTGCGATTCCCGATCACCCGTGGGTCGACAGTGCGCAAGGTGCTGCGGTGCGCATTGCGATGACGGTCGGCGCGGCGGCGTCGGGCGGCGCGGCCAGCGCGGGGCGCTTGCTCAGCATCGAGGCTGAGATCACGGGCTTCGATGGCGAAGTCGGCGTCGCGCTGCGCGAATCGGTGGGCACGCTGCACGCCGATCTGCGCATCGGTGCCGACCTCGCCACTGCGCTCGCCTTACGCGCCAACGCAGGCGTGTCGTCGCCCGGCGTGAAGTTGCACGGCGGCAGGCTTCATCGTCACGCGTGCTGAAGCGGCTGTGCTCGGCCTCGGCAGCACACCGGGGCTGGAACGCCACATCCGCGAATACCGCAACGGCCGCGACCTGAATGCAACGCCGCGCGACGTGCTGCTGATCGACCTCTACGGCCTGACGGCTGAGCAAGTGCGAGTGCGGTTCCCGGCGGTTTATCAGTGGGTGCTCGACCGGGTAAAGCCAGAGCGCGAGCAGAACAACCGCGCGATCTACCGAGACAACTGGTGGGTGTTTGGCGAGCCGCGCAAAGACTTACGCCCTGCACTCATCGATTTGCCGCGCTTCATCGCCACCGTTGAAACCAGCAAGCACCGCACGTTCCAGTTTCTCGACGCGAGCGTGCTGCCGGACAACATGCTCATCGCCTTTGGCTTGAGCGACGCGTTGCAACTCGGCGTGCTGTCGAGCCAGGCGCATGTGCACTGGTCACTTGCAGCAGGCGGACGTCTCGGCGTCGGCAACGACCCGCGCTACAACAAAACCCGTTGCTTCGAACCCTTCCCCGCCGCCGACACCGGCCTCACCCCCGCCCTCGCCGACCGCATCCGCAGCCTCGCCGAGCAGCTCGATGCGCATCGCAAGGCGCGGCAGGCGGCGCACGACAGCGTCACGTTGACCGGCATGTACAACGTGCTGGGCACCCTGCGTCGCGACGAGCCGCTGTCGGCCAAAGACAAGCTCGTCCACGAGCAGGGCCTGGTGAGCGTGCTGCGCACGCTGCACGACGAGATCGACGCTGCGGTGCTGGCCGCTTACGGCTGGAGCGACTTGCAAGCCGCGCTGGCCGATCACCGACCAGCCGCAGCCGTGGCGCGCGCGGCGGCGGTTGAAACTTTGCTCGAACGGCTGGTCGCGCTGAACGCCCAACGTGCGGCCGAAGAAGCCGCTGGCACGGTGCGCTGGCTGCGGCCCGAATTTCAGCAGCGCGCCCCTGCGGCTCACGCCGATGGAAACACCGAAGCCGACACCGGCGCCACGGCCCCGGCGCAAGCCGAAATGGAAATCGACACCGAGCAGCCCGCCCCCGCCACGCCGGCCATCGCGCCGGCTGCGTCTGCGTCTGCAAGCACAGCGGCCACCCGTCGCCCCTGGCCAGCCGGCCTGCCAGAGCAAATCAAAGCCGTGGCCGAGGTGCTGGCCAGCACGCCCGGTGCACTCACCCTCGCCGACCTCGAAGCCCGCTTCACCGCCCGTGGCCGCTGGCGCGACCGGCTGCCCACCCTGCTCGACACCCTCGAAGCCCTGGGCCGCGCACGGCGCGACGGTGCGGGGTGGCGGGGGAGTTGAGGGATCGGCCTTGGCAGACAATCCGATCCTGAAAGCCAGTCATGAAACCATCACACGCCCTTCAAATTCACCGCGCTGCGATTCGTGGCGTCGTCCATGCGCACCGTGGATGCAACGCGCGGGTGTTTGGCTCGGTGCTGCAAGGCACCGATGCCGAGGGCAGCGACTTGGACATCCTGGTCGACACCACGGCCGAGACCACGCTGTTCGACATCGGCGCGATGCGCCATGAATTGCGCAAGCTGCTCGGCGTGCAGGTCGACGTGCTGACGCCGCAGGCACTGCCAGCGAAGTTTCGCGATCAGGTCATTGCGCTGGCGCTGCCGATATGAACCGACACCCGCAGCGATTGCCCGACTACCTCGGTCACATCGTTCAAGCCATCGAGCGCATTGAGCGGTACACCCAATCGCTGGACGAAGCGTCGTTCGTCGGCAATGAACTCGCGCAAGATGCCGTGATTCGGAATTTCGAAGTGATTGGTGAGGCCAGCCGGAACATCGAACGAAATCATCCGGACTTCGCTGCGGCTCATCCCGAGTTGCCTCTGGCCTTCGCCTATGAAATGCGCAACGCGCTTGCACACGGGTACTTCACGGTGGACTTGGTACTCGTGTGGAGAACGTTGAAAAACGATCTGCCCTCCCTCAAGAAAGCGATCGAGGCACTGCTAGCACCAGGTCAGTCGGATTCTGAAATCCCCTGATGAAACCCCCTGCCCGGCTGCAACCCCTGATCGATGAAGGCCTGATCGACACCGTCGTACGGCAGCTGATGAGCGGCAAGGAGGCGATGGTGTTCGTGGTGCGCTGCGGTGACGACACGCGCTGCGCCAAGGTCTACAAAGAAGCCACGCAGCGCAGCTTCCGGCAGGCGGTGGACTACACCGAGAACCGCAAGGTCAAGAACTCGCGCCAGGCCCGCGCGATGGCCAAGGGCAGCAAGTTTGGCCGCGAGTCGCACGAAGCGGCCTGGCAAAGCGCCGAGGTCGATGCGCTGTACCGGCTGGCTGCTGCGGGCGTGCGGGTGCCCAAGCCCTACAACTTCCACGATGGCGTGCTGCTGATGGAGTTGGTGACCGACGCCGACGGCGACGCCGCACCGCGCCTGAACGATGTGATCTTCACGCCCGAAGAAGCGCGCACCCACCACGCGAGCCTGCTGATTGAGGTGGTGCGCATGCTGTGTGCGGGCGTTGTGCATGGCGACTTGTCGGAATTCAACATCCTGCTGGCGGCCGACGGGCCGGTGATCATCGACCTGCCGCAAGCCATCGACGCGGCCGGCAACAACCATGCGCCGTGCATGCTGCTGCGCGATGTGGCCAACCTGCGCAACTTCTTCGGCCGCTGGGCAACAGAGCTGCTGCCCACGCAGTTCGGGCCCGAAATCTGGGCGCTGTATGAGCGCGGGGTGCTGTCCCCCGAGGCGGTGTTGACCGGCCGCTATGAGCCCCAGCAAGGCGCCGTCGATCTGAGCAGCGTGATGCGCGAGATCGACGATGCGCGGGCCGAGGAACAAGCGCGCCGCCTGCGCATGGCCACGGCCTCCTGAAGGCGTCCGCGTCGATCAGATCACGTGTTTCAGGAAATGGGAGCCGCTGTTCATGAAGTTGAACGCATGCAGGCCCAGGTCGTCGGCAAGGTCGCAGTAGGCCTTGATGCCGCGCACGCTGTTACCACGCGCGTCGAGCCGGGGTGAATAGGTGCCGATGCCGAGCTGCCGGTTGACCACGCCCAAGATACCGCCACCGACACCGCTCTTGGCCGGGATGCCGACGCGGAACATCCATTCGCCGGCATAGTCGTACATGCCGCAGGTGGCCATCACCGACAGCACATCCTGCACGCTGGCCATCTCGAAGACATGTTCCTTCGTCAGCGGGTTGACGCCGAGGTTGGCCAGCGTGGCGCCCATCACCGCCAGGTCGCGCGCGGTGACGCGCACCGAGCACTGCAGGAAATACAGCTCCAGCGTCTGCATGTTGGAGGCCGGGTCCATGCGGTCGAAGTGGGTCATCAACCAGGCCAGTGCGCGGTTGCGGTGCCCGGTTTCGGCTTCCGACGCGTAAACCGATTCATCAATGCTCAGCTCGCGACCCGCTGCCGCGCTGAAGCAGCGCAGCAGCTTGGCGCGCCGCTCGGCAAAGTCGGCCCCTTCGATGAAGCCGGCGGTGGTGATCGCCCCGGCGTTGACCATCGGGTTGAAGGCGCGGTTGCTGGCGTCGAGCGCGATGGAATTGAAGGCGTCGCCGCTGGGCTCGATGCCGACGCGCTCCAGCACCTTGTCGCGCCCGTGCACCGACAGCGCATGCGCATAGACCAGCGCCTTCGAGCACGACTGGATGGTGAACTCGACCTGGCTGTCGCCCACCTCGAAGATGTCGCCCTGCGTCGAGACGACGCAAATCCCGAAATGGTCGGGGTTCGCCCGCATGAGTGCCGGGATGTACGAGGCGACCTGGCCCTCATCGACCTGCTGGTGGCGGGCGTGCACCGCCGCCAGCAGATCTTGAATCACAGAACCATCGGGCCGGGGCTTGGACATGGCATTCAGGCGTATCGCGCGCAGGCTGTAGACACGGGCGCGAGGTACGCAAAACATATGCCACCCGGTGTGCCGACGGCGGCGGCCGCCGCTCAACCAGGCCGTCGGGTGGCCTCTGCCTTGGGGCCGCGCACGAAAAGCTGGCCCAGCGTCGAGCGGCCCGCTTTGCGCGCCAGGCTGAGCAGCTTCAGAAACACCAGCGCGGTGATGAAAGCGTCTCCGGCGGCGGTGTGCCGGTCGTGCGGCAACACGCCGAAGCGGGCACACAAGGCATCGAGCGAACAGCCATCGGGCGGCCGCTCGGCTGACGGCGGCAGCAGCGCGTCGAGTTCCAGGGTCAGCTCCATGGTGTCGATGTAGCGGTTGCGCAACTGGATGCCGAAGTGGCGGTCGCAGGCGGCATCGAGCATGTCGATGTCGAAGCCGATGTGGTGCCCGACGATCACGCCGTCCCCCAAGTAGGCCAGGAAGGCCAGCAGCGCCTCGGGCTCACTGGCGCCGCCGCGGGCCTCGTCCCGCGTGATGCCGTGTACCGTCACCGACGACTGGTTGTGCTCGATCGTCAACAGCGCGTCGAAGACATCGGACAGATCGATCTGCCCCCCGTTGACGGCCACGGCGCCGATGGTGATGACACGGTCGCGCCGCAGGTCGAGCCCGGTGGTCTCCGAGTCCAGCACGACGAAGCGCACCGCGGCGGCCGGGGTGCTGTCATCCCACGACGCCGCGAAGGTCTGCACGTACGCGGCGATGGCCGAGCTTGCTGCTGGCAGCTTCAGTGCGGGCGCGTCCATCGTGAGGGCCTCGATGTCAATTCGAGCAGGGTCTGGATCGATTGGAAGCTGGTCTTCAACAAGCGCTGGTCGCGCTTGCCGAGCTGGCCCGGCACCAGCACCGGGCTGCCGTGGGGGTGCTTCAGCGCTGCCAACGTGGTGTGGCGCGACACGATGCGGAAAGCCGCTGCAGCCTCGCGAAACACCTCTGCCTCGTCGGGCAAGACGCGCGCTGCCAGGTCGAGCCGCTCCAGCGTGGTCTTGGCCTGCAGGCTCCCCGTGACCAGCGCGTAGACCCGCGCCGCATCGACGATGGGCACCAGCGCGGTCACAGCGAGATCCAGCGTGTCCGTCTGTGCGCCGTCCGATTCGATCACCAGGCCCTGAAAAAACGTCATCGGCGGCAGGTGATCCAGGGTGTCGTTGGCGAGGATCGGGATGAAATGCGGGTGGCCCGCCATCGCCTGTGCGATGTCAGACGCCAAAGCGCTGGCGAGGCTCGCGTCACCGAACAGCACCTGGACATCGAACAAACGTCTGGCGGCATGGACATCGTTCTCGACCGGTTGGGCGATGACGCCGTCGAAGAATGCCTTCCACTGCGACTGCGACTGGCACCGCGGCACAGCCAGCTCACGCACCGACAGCCGAGGCGGCTCCAGGCCACAGGCATCGAGCAGTTGCGCGATGCGTTCTTCGACGTGGCGGAAATGCGCTGCCACCTCGGCATGGCGGCCGGGCGCCGGATCGCAGTAGATGACGCCGATTTCCGGCCGCGCCGGGTCGGTGTCTTCGCCGCGTCCTGCGGCGCCGAACAACAGCCAGCAACACGCGGTGAAGTCAGGCGCGGCCGCCTCCGCCGACAAGGCCTCGGCCGACACCTGCGCGAGGGCGGCCTGCACGATCGATTCGGCAAAAGCGCGATCCCACGCGCTGGACAGCGCGGCGACGCGTTCATGCGCCTGCGCGTCGGACCATGCCGCGACCTTCAGGGCGCGGGCCTGGCGCAGCAACAGCCGCCATGCGGCCGGCGTGCGGGCGTCGAGCAACTCGTGCTGCAGGAGCACCGGGTTGCAGCCCAGCAACAGGGACAGATCGGCGGCCGACAGCAGGCCCTGGACGGGCGCGCTCGGCGCACCGTCGGGTGTGATGACCAGATGCGAAACCCGCTGCGCCATCATCTGCGCCAGATAGCAATGGGCCGCCTGGGCCGGTGCTGCCGTGACGAAGCGAGTGGTCATCACCGCTGCGCAGGAGTCTGTGACGCCGTCGGCGTCGGCGATCCAGCGTGCACGCAGCTCGGCGTCGGTGACGATGCCGAGCGCCGCCCCCGCGT
Source organism: Burkholderiales bacterium (assembly GCA_025352345.1). GTDB lineage: Bacteria > Pseudomonadota > Gammaproteobacteria > Burkholderiales > Burkholderiaceae_C > PBB1. Next base: position 22,366 of record JANXTP010000140.1, read on the forward strand.
CATCGACCACCGCGATTGCAGTCGCCGGACGCTGCCGGGTCTCGCGCAACAGCGCAACCAGGGGCTGAGCGGGTTCGGCGAGTTGCAGACGAGCGGCCAGGTAGTCAGCCGGCGGGCCGGCCGCATCGAGCCAGGAGTCGCCATACAGCGGCACAGCGGCCGACGCCGCCATGGCCAGACCCGCCTGCTGCGCCCCCAGCGACGCGTGAGACGCCAGGTAGGTGGCAACTGACGGATAACGACCCCACAGCGCCTTCAGCGCCGCCGCATCGATCGAATACAGGATCACGTCGCTGGTGGTCTGGGCCGACCAAGCGTAAGCGGCCCGTTCGAGCAGCCCATCGAGGCCCAGCAGATCGCCCGCGCCCAGCAGATCGTGCAGGTGGGGGCCTGCGGGCGCATCGTCGATGACCTGGACTGTGCCCTGCTGGATGACCCAGAAACAGGGTTTCGGCGCCAGGCCTTGTCGAAAAATGAACTCGTCCGATTCGTGAAATGACACCTTGCCGCTGGCCGCCAGGGCCAGCAGGTCATCGGGTGCGATCGCGTCGAACGGCGGCGACTCCCTGAGGAAGTCGGCCACCCGGTAACGGATCAATGAAGTTTTCATTCGTCGGCCTGCAAGAATAGCGGGTGAACGACATGCTCATCCGCCTTTATGCGCTGCCCGAGCCTTCACGGCCGGGAGGCGCTGAGTTCGCTGACAACACCGTGGTGCGCAAGCCCATCGGTTGCGAACACGGGCTGCTGGTGGCGTGGGTACAGGCGGAGTTCGGCGCGGGGTGGGCGAGCGAGGCCCGGGTGGCGCTGCAAAACCGACCGGCGAGCCTGCTGATGGCGGTCCAGGGCGGGCAGCCGATCGGCTTCGTCTGCTACGACGCCACGGCGCGCGGCTACGTCGGCCCGATCGGCGTGCAGGCCTCGGCGCGTGGCACCGGTATCGGTGGCGAACTGCTGCGTGCGGCGCTGGAAGAGATGCGCACCGTGGGCTATGGCTATGCAATTGCTGGTGCGGTCGGTGCGGCCGACTTCTTCCGGCGGGTGGCTGGCGCCATCGAGATCGCCGATTCGACACCGGGCCTGTACGCCGGCAGACTGCAAGACCGGCGCTGACGCGCTGCGGGCGTGGTGGCGGCGCTCGTCAGCCGGAAGCGCTGGCGGCGCAGTCGGCTGGCAACGGTGCCGGCAGGCGGCTCGCCGCAGATGCCGCCGCGCGCAGCGCCCCGAGCAGCTTCGCCCCGCCTCGCCCGCTCGGCAACCAACCCTGAGCGGCTTCCTCGGCCGCGATCGCCGCACGGGTGCGCGGGCCGTCGTGTCCATCGGCGGTGACCTCGCAGTGGCCGCGGCGCAGCAGCAGCGTCTGCAGTTCGACGAATTCGGCACGCGACAGCGCCGCGTCGTCGGTCGGCCAAGCGGTGCGCGGCGCTGGGTCGCCACGCAGCCGGTCGGCCAGCAGGC
>JANXTP010000148.1 GCA_025352345.1 Burkholderiales bacterium
GCCGGCCCCGCCCAAAGTGGATTGCTTGGCGCCAAGTGCATGTCCGGCGATTAGCATCGACGGGAGCGCGCCTTCGTTGACGCGGACCTTTACTGGCTTCGCGGACCCGGGCATTTTTCGCGACCCCGTGGTGGCCGATCGGCATCCATACCCAGCTGTTTGCGGCAGCCGCCATGATGCTGGGCTATCAGGCCGTGCTGTTTGCCATGGGTGCGGTGCTGGCCCGCCACCATGCGCAATTGGCGGCGCCCGACCCGAGCGAGCAGATCATTCGCCGCATGGCCAGTGGTCCAACGCTGCCCGTGGCCGGCGGCGTAGCCACCATCACCGGGCTGGCGCTGTGTGTGGGCCTGACGCTCGAGTGGGGGCAATCGGGTTTCGGCGCGCTGAACCCAGAGTCCGCCATGCGGCAGATCATTCCCGGCGTCGCACTGCTGCTGATGGGAACACAGTCGGTGCTGGCGTCCGTGTTCTTTGCCGCGATGCGAAGCGCCTTTGATGCCAGCCGGCCGCTGCCCGCATCGGGCCGACTCCGCGTGGGCTGGCCGAGCAGCGACACATGAGTCGCCGCCATTGGTTGGAACTGTTGGCGGTCACCCTGCTGGCAGCGCTTGCAGCAGCCAGCCTTCCGCTGATGAACGGGCACCTGGGGTGGAGCTGGGACGCCATCAACCACCAGATTTACCTGGGCATGACGGCAGAGCACCCACGCTGGCATCTGGACGTGCTGGCCGCCAGCGGGCAGAGCTACCAGTACCCGTACCTCTACTGGCCCGTCTACCGCATGGCCTTGCTCGACGCCCAGGGTGCATGGGTTGCCGCGGCCTGGGCTGCTTCACAGGCGGTTTGTGTGATGCCACCCGTGTGGCTGGCGGCATACCGGCTGTTGCCCCAAGAACGTGGTGCAACGGAGGTAGCGGCCGAACGCGTGGCTGCCTGCGTGCTTTCCTCGATGAGCGTCGTGCTGTGGGCTTCACTGCAAACGACGGCGAACGACCTGTTGGCTGCGACGCCGCTGCTTTGGGCGGTGGCCATCGCACTGAAGCCGGCTGCCAGCGACCGACGACTGCTGGTGATGGGGGCGATGTTCGGAGTGTCTGTAGCCTTCAAGTTGTCCAACGCGATCTTCGCGCCGCTGCTGCTGCTGTGGTGGTTCGAAACCCGGGCACCCTACCTGTCGCCACGCAGAGGTTTGTGCCTGTGGGGCGGCGCTGCCATCGGCTTTCTGGTGGTGTACGCGCCGTGGGGGATGCAGTTGTGGACGAACATGGGTCATCCGCTGTACCCGCTCATGGGCCACTGATCCTTTAGCCCCTATCACATGGACCGCTTCACGCCAGACGTGTTTCTCGAGTGGCTGCTCCGGCCCTTCCTGATGGCCGACCCGTCGGCTTTCCTGTACGTGGAATTCATGGCGCCCGACCTGCGCCCGGCGCTCCTGATGGCCATGCTCTTCGTCGGGGCCATCTTCGGTTCGCTGAAGGGGCGGCTGACTGCTGAAACGTGGCGGCTGCTGATGGCCTTTTGGCTGAGCTTCTATTTGTGGACCTTCGTCATCGGGAACGGCCGCTATTTCCTTTCGGCGCTGCTGCTGCTCGGCCCGCTGATCATGCTGGCGTGGCGCGGCTTGCCGGGCACGAGGCCATTTCGCTGGGCCACGCTGGTGCTGATCGGCGGGCTTCAGGCGGCAGCGCTTGCCAGCACCTACAAGCCAGATGTGTGGGGCCGAGCCGCCTGGGTCAGTGGGCCAGGGATTGATATCGAGGAGTCCCCGCTGCGTCACCGTCCGGCGGTCTTCATCATGGCGAGCGTCAACGCCTACTCCGTCCTGGTGCCACGGTTTCATCCCGACTCGCGATGGGCTCAGCTGGTTGGGCAGCGCGACATTTCCCCAGCAGCGCACGAGTATGCGTCCGTCGTGGAACTGCTCTCGAGTACGCTGCCCAAGCTGCTGGTCATCCCGATTCCGGGCGGCTGGTCGGACAAGGACAACCAGCCCGATGCTGAACTGCGCAAGCTTCTGGGACAGTCGCTGACTACCTACGGGCTGGCCCTGAACGGACAGCCCTGCACGGTGCTGAGGTCAACCCTGCCTAGCGTCAGTGGGGGCATGGCCATGACCGCTCAGCCAGGCACGGTGCCGAAGGAGCCGGAGCGAGGGTTCTGGTTCTGCCCGATGAGTTACTCCGACGCTGACCGCGTCGCTGCAATCGCAAAGCCGCCGCCAGCATCGCAGTGGTCAGACGTTTTCGAAGCGGTCGAACGACGATGCCCGAGGTTTTTCCCACCAGGCAGCGGTGTGACCCGCGAGTTCGAAGGAATGGCCAGTCGTTGGTACCCCGGCATGGACACGCTGATCAGCGTGCGGGGCCCAGACGACGTCACCTACAAATACTTTCGCGCACTCAACCATCGATCCATCGGCAGCGTCGCCGATATTCGCGCAGGGAAGTTCGTGGTTCAGTGCGACAAGCCCCCTGGTCGCTACCGGATGCCATGGAGCGAGGAATGATCGCTTGCAGCCATGCAGTGTTGAAGCCAACCCAAACGGCATGCAGATTGTTCTGGTGACCCACTTCTATCCGGCGCATCGGGGCGGGGTGGAAATCGTCGCTGGACAACTGGCCGCGCGCATGGCCGCAGCCGGCTGCACGGTGGTCTGGTGCGCCAGCGATACCGACGAACCGCCAGAACTGGACGGCGTGCGATGCGTGCCGATGCGAACGTTCAACGGCATCGAACGCCTGAGCGGGATGCCTTACCCCTTGTGGAGTCCGGCATCGTTGGCGCAACTCAGCCGGCTCGTCAAAGCCTGCGATGCCCTGCACTTGCATGACTGCATCTACGCAAGCAGCCTCGCCGCTGCATGGCTGGCGCGAAGGCACCGCAAGCGATTCGTGGTGACGCAGCACATCGGCCAGAGGCCTCTTCCACCATTGCTGCGACCGCTGTTGGGGGCTGCCAATCGGCTGGGTGCGTGGTCAGCGCTCAGGCCCGCAGCCGGAGTCGCCTTCATCAGCCCGGTCGTCAGAACTTACTTCGAGTCTTTGCTCGGCCTAGTGCCGACGTTCCACCACGTTCCCAATGGCGTCGACACGACCCTGTTTTGCCCGTCGCTCAATGAGCCGGCTTCGGAACGCGCCGCACTGGGGTTCGACCCACTGCGACCTTTGATCCTGTTCGTGGGCCGCTTCGTCGCTGTCAAGCGCCTGTCCATCGTGCGCGCGATGGCCGCTTTGCGACCGGATTGGCAGTGGTGCCTGATCGGCCAGGGCCCGGAGGATCCAGCAGGCTGGGGACTCCCAAATGTGCGTGTACTGGGGCCCATGCCACAGGCCGGATTGGTGAGCTACTACCGCGCGGCCGACTTGCTGGTCCTGCCAAGTGAATCCGAAGGCTTCCCGCTGGTGGTGCAAGAAGCCATGGCGTGCGGGCTGCCCGCGTGTATGACGGCCAAGATCGCAGCAGGCTCTACAGCCCCACACGACTTGTGGGTAGAACTGACTGACAGACTTGGTCACGAAGCACAGCTCGGCATCGCCGCCATCGACCTTTCTTTGGCACGCCCGACGGCCGAATTGATGGCTCAGCGACGAGACTGCGCCGCCTTTGCAGCGCGCGCCTGGAGTTGGGATGCGGCCGCCATCGCACACATGCAGTGGTTACGGGGGTGCCCAACATGACCCGCACCGAGCACGGCGCAGGCCCGCAGAGCTCGCCGCTTGCCATGCCCAACCAGTCCGCCGCAGCAAGCAGCCAGCTTGCCCGAAGCATGCTCGTAGTGAGCATGCTTGCAGCGCTGACCGGCGTCGCGCGCGTCGCTCAGGACGCTGCGATCGCATGGCGGCACGGCACCGACCCCGTAGTGGACGCCTACTACCTGCTACTCGCCGTCGTCGGTTGGCCGCTGGCGATAGCCCTGTCAACGCTCACCCTCCTCGCGGCACCGGCAGAGGCATCCTTGCGTCGAGTAAGCCCAGCTGAGGCGATGCAATTCCGCGGCGAGTTGCTGGGCGCCATGCTGTTGACGGCGGCACTTGCGTTTCCATTGAGTTGGCTCACGCTGTATGCCGTGGCGGTGGGAAGCTGGAGTGGCCTGGCTCCGGCTGCAGCAAAGGCAGCTGAAGACGGCTTAAGTGCGTTCGTCGCAGCGGTGCCATTAGGGCTGATCGGGGCACTTTTGGCGGCATGGCTTATCTCCACAGGTCGACATGTGCTCACACTGCTTGAAGCACTGCCGCCGCTGGTGCTGATCGTTGCCCTCGGCCTGTTCCACGGAACGTGGCTGTTCTGGGGAACGACGGCTGGCATTGCCTTGCAGGTGGTCGCCATGGCGGTCGTGCTGCACAGGGCAGGCGAACTTCCGTTGCCGCGGATCAACTTCCATTCGCCCGGTTGGCAGCTTTTTGGTCGGGGGGCGATTGTTTTGCTTGCCGGGCAGGTCCTGTTCGCGCTGACACCGCTGGTGGATCCGTTCTTCGCCGCGCGGCTCGGCGATGGCAACGTTGCTGCACTTGGTTTTGCGAACCGCTTGATCCTGGGCGTGCAGGGGCTGGTCGGTATTGCGATACAGCGTGCGGGTCTGCCGCTGCTGTCGAAGCTCGCCGCGCACTCGCCGAGCGAGGCGCGTCACATCGCCCAAGGTTGGGCATTGAAAGCGGGGTTGGCCGGGGTGGTCATCGCGGTGGCCGTTGTTGCGCTCGCCGACACATTGGTAGCGATCCTCTACGAGCGCGGGAACTTCACTGCAGCAGATCGTGGTCAGGTGGAGTCACTGCTGCGTTGGGGCATGCTCCAAATGCCGCTATTCCTGAGTGGTCTTGTTTTGGCCAGCGCAGTCGTCGCATTGCGCGGTGGTCCTGCGCTGGCTTTGGCATCGGGAGTCGGCTTGGCGTCGAAGCTCATCTTGAGCGCCGTGCTCACCGACACCGTCGGTCTTGCCGGCCTGCAAATTGCCACTGCCGGTATGTACGGCATCACGACAGTGATGTTGTGGGCGGCTCTGCGGAGGACTACTGATGCGAGCGAGCGCAAATAGTTCAGGGCTCTCGCGGCTTGTATTTCAAGCTGATGTCTTCCTGTCTACCTTGGCTTGATCGGCATCCGCCGGAACAGCGATGATCATTTCGTAGAAGCTTGGCGCAAATCGCTGCATTTCGACTGTCTCCATACGGAACCCCCTCCACAGCGCCAGCAGGTTCGGCCAGATATGGGTCAGCAAACCTTCAGATCGGGAAGACGGCACCCGCTCGACGCTGAAGAATCGCGAGTAGCCCATGCCGCGTAGAGTTTCGATGACTGGAGAGGTTCCATCATGAAAGTCGGCAGACTGCTGCTCAAAGACGACACACGGTGTGTCTCTGCGCAGCAATCGGGCCATACCGCGGACAGCCTGAAGCTCATGGCCCTCGACGTCAATCTTCACCAAGGAAACGGGGTGGTCAGTCCGAATGACGTCGTCGAGGACGCACGCCTGCACCTCAATAACCCCCGCTCCATCACGGGCCTTCTGCTTGGCATCCACTACATGAGACGCACCCACATTGATGGCCTCTACCTGAAAGCGCAGAGTACGGGCTTCGTCCGAGGCCGCGAACAGGTGAGACTTCATATGCGGATAGGGCTCTAAATTGAACTCCAGCAGTTTGAAGGTTCGAGGATTGGCCTCCACAGCGTGCACCTCATCGAACAGGTCCTGCAGGTAGACGCTGTGGTTGCCGACGTTGGCGCCTATATCCAACATGGCACCACCGCGCCCGCGCCAGGCCATAACAAACTGCCGCAGCACCGTGAGTTGCTCCGATTCCCACCAGCCATCAATGTTGATCGCCTGACCGATCATGTCGTGTGCATAAACGGCCAACTGTGGATGCCCTTGGCGGCGCCGTTTGGCAATTCGCTTCATCAGCACTTCGTGAAGCAGTAGGCTGCCGACCAAGCGCCGAAACGCGTGTGCGCGGCCCAAGTTGCAGCTAATGGGTTCGGCTTTCATGGGGTTCACCTCGTCGAGGACTCGGATTCTCGGACATGGTGCCCGTTGCATTGTTGAAGAGCCGCACATCTCGTGCAGTCCAACGACTCTCCGGCCGAGGCAGGTGTCATCGAGAATGAGCGAAACAATTCCGCTGCACCGGGATTTTTGGCGAGCGCGTATGTGCCGAAACAATTTGGAGCCGAAGAACAGCGCGAATAGAGTTCCCTTGTCTGTCTCCGGCGCAGCCTTTGCCGCCCAGGCCTCGCCTGGCAGGCCATTCATACCTTTTCGCTAGCAATTTATGGCGACACATCGTTTGAGCATCTTTGCGCCCTCGCTTGCTGGGGGCGGTGCAGAGCGCGTGATGTGCCTGGTCGCTGGCGGTCTCGCTGCGCGGGGTGTGGACGTAACGCTCGTCCTCGGCCAAGCACGTGGCTCGTATCTGGCCGATGTTGACTCCAGGGTCCGAGTTGTTGACCTTGGCGCTTCGTCGATGCCTCAGGCGTTGTTGCCCTTGGTGCAGCACCTTCGCAAGGCGCGCCCCACTGCACTGCTGGCGGCCATGAGCCACGCCAACGTGACGGCCGCATTGGCGCACTGCATCGCACGCTCGCACGCACGATTGATCCTGAGCGAGCACGCTCATTTGGGCTCCGTATTGATGGCGTATCCCGGTTGGCGAATGCGCGCTACTGCCATGATGATGCGCTGGACTTACCCGCGGGCGGACCGAATCGTCAGCGTGTCCGACGGTGTGACAACGGATCTGCTCCAACGCATCCCACTCGATGCCATGCGCGTGGTGACGATCTACAACCCCGTGGTAGACGACACGCTGCGCGCACGCGCCAAGGCGCAGCCGGCCTGTACGTGGCTTTCAGCCCGTGCGCCAGGCGATCCGCCGGTTGTGCTGGCCGCTGGTCGCCTAGTCCCGCAAAAGGACTTTGCGACCTTGATAGAGGCCTTCGCGCTGCTCAGGCGAGCGAGACCCGCGCGCCTGCTGATACTGGGTGAGGGCGGCTTACGCGCTCCGTTGACAGCGCAAGTCGCGAGGCTTGGTTTGCAGAACGATGTCGCACTTCCCGGGTTCGAGCCCAACCCCTTTTCGGCCATGCGCGCCGCGCAGCTATTCGTGCTGCCTTCGCGCTTCGAGGGCTTGGGGTGTGTCTTGATTGAAGCGATGGCATGCGGCACGCCGGTGGTCAGTACCGATTGCCCCAGTGGCCCGCGCGAGGTGCTGGAAGGTGGTCGATGGGGCCGTCTCGTGCCGGTGGGCGACGTCAAAGCGATGGCTGCTGCAATGGCTGCTGCGCTCGACGATCCCAGCCCGCCCAAGGTGAGCCTGCGGGCTGAAGATTTTTCCGTCGCGCGCGCCGTGGAGCGTTACGCCCACGAATTCGGTGTCACCTGATGCCGCCAAGCATCATTGCTGCAACGGCGCCTCTCGCGTGCGCTCGAACACGAACTCATTGCAAGCTCCAGTGCAGCCGGCGGTGGTCAGGGCACGCAGCTCGTAGCCGCGAGCCGCGAAGAATCCAAAGACCTGCTCAGGCTTAGCCACCTCGAATGGGTAACCGCCCAGCCAGTCGACCATGTCATGCCACAAGGACATCCCTCGATCGAGCTTGACGCGGCCAGTCAGTCGGCGATGTAGCCAGCGCAAGCCAATGAAATAGGGTGTGAAGGCGATGATGACCAGCAGACGCGTTAGCGCATTGCGGTTGTATAGGCGCTTGACAGCTGTCCACCACCGGCTGATGCCGCCCTGGTCGTTGTAGATGGCGATGAACACACGGCCACCCAGCTGCACCAGTCGGCTTACGTTGTCCATGGCCGTCCACTGATCGCCGGTGTGATGCAGTACGCCCCAGCTATAGACGATGTCAAAGTGCCCCAGCGTGGCCAAGTACCCGGGATCCAGCACCGAGCCTTCTTCCACGCGCCACAGTGCGTCGTCTGCGGCTTCGCCGCTCTCGGCTTGGTGACGGCGGCGCAGTTCCTTTGTGCAAGCCACTGACTGCGGGTCGTAGTCGAAAGAATGCACCGTCGCACCCAGGCGCCGTGCCGCCAGACTGAAGAGGCCGCTGCCCGAGCCCGCATCGAGCACACGCAGGCCTTGGAGCGAGCGAAGGCCCAACATCTGCTGTAAGGACTGCTCTGCGGCCTGGATGCGCGCCGCATCGAGGTGCTGCAGAAAGTGCGCCCAGTTGGCGCCGAAACCAAAGCGTTCACCGGCCGCGGTTTCGGCAGCGTGCGACACCGCACTGGAGACCTTCACACCATCACTCATGCGCTGGCTTCTCCTGGCTGACTGCTGGCGCGACGCCAAGCCTCGAACATCAGCACCGGCCACAGCCGGTAGCCCCAATCGCTGCGTCCGGCCAAATGTTCCCGCCAAAGCTGGCGCACGGGCGCCGGGTCCAGCAGGCCTGCTTGGCGCAGGCTGCTTTCGTTCAACAGCTCCTCAGCCCAGCCGCGCAGCGGGCCGCGCAGCCAAGCGTGAATGGGGATGCCGAAGCCCATCTTGGGCCGCTCCATCAAGGCACGTGGCACATAGCGGTCCAGAACCTGGCGCAGTACCCACTTGCCCTGGCCGCCGCGCATCTTCTGCTGCAGTGGCAGGCGCAGCGCGAACTCGACGATGCGGTGGTCCAGCAAAGGCACGCGTGTTTCCAGTGAAGCGGCCATCGCTGCGCGGTCGACCTTTACCAAAATGTCGTCCGGCAGGTAGCTGCGCATGTCCAGCAGCATCATTCGCGACTCGAACGCTCGCAAGGGCGGCAGGGGTTCCGTGAAGGCCGTGAGCGGCGCGGTCGCACCCAGCACGGGGCTGTGACCATCGGGCCAGAAGCTCACCATCTGCCGGTAGACATCATCGTTTCTCCGCGCACCCAGCACGCTGGCCAGCTTGCGCAGGCGATCGGCACGGTCGCCCTCGCGCAATTCGCGTGGCAACCAGGGCGACACCGGCGCCAATAGCGTGCTCCAGAACTCGGCAGGCAGTGCTCGCAGAACCGCACCGCAACTGCGGCGCAGCGCCAGCGGCATGGCCGCCACGCGCTGGGCCCAGTGGTAGCGGTCATAACCGCCGAACAGCTCGTCCCCTGCATCGCCAGACAGCGCCACGGTCACGTCTCGTCGCGCCAACTGGCTGACCAGGAAGGTGGGGATTTGCGAGGCATCGGCAAAAGGTTCGCAGTACAGACCCGGTAGCTTCGGGATCACCTGCTGCGCTTCCTGCGCAGTGACCATGAGCTCCGTGTGCTGCGTGCCCAGGTGACGGGCCACCGCGCGCGCATGGGCCGATTCGTCCAGAGCAGCATCAGGCAGTGCAATGGTGAAAGTGCGCACCGGCTGGCTCGACAAGGCCTGCATCACCGCGACCGTGGTGGACGAGTCGATGCCGCCAGACAGGAACGCACCCAGCGGCACGTCGGCCATCCGCTGGCCCTCGATAGCCTGGCGCAGCAGCCGGTCCAGCGTCTCCACCGCCTCGGCGTCCGAGAGCAACAGCGGTTCGCGTGCACCAGCCAGCGCCTGCTGCTGCACCGACCAGTACGCAGTGGGCGCGGCATCGGCATCGCTGGGCTGCGACAGCGTCAGCAGTGTGCCAGGCAACAGCTTGCGGATGCCACGGTGAATGGACCAGGGCGCCGGAACGTAACCGTGGCGCAAGAGGAGCGATAAGGCGCCCGAGTCGATGCCGCCGCTGAATGACGGATGCACGCGCAGCGCTTTCAACTCCGAGCCGAACAGCAGCACGCCGTTCTGTGCGCCGTAATAGAGAGGCTTCTCACCCAGGCGGTCGCGTGCCAACGTGAGGCTGCGCGACTGGCGGTCCCACAGTGCCATCGCGAACATGCCCACGGCGCGCTGCAGTGCCGTCACCAGACCCCAGGCCGACACGGCAGCCAGCAGCGTCTCGGTGTCGGAGTGGCCACGCCATGCTGGTGCCAGGCCGGTCGCTTCCAGCTGCCGGCGCAGTTCGGGGTGGTTGTAGATCTCACCGTTGAAAACGATGACCCAGCGGCCGTCGGCGCTGGTCATCGGTTGCCGGCCGGCAGGCGACAAATCCACGATGGACAGGCGGCGGTGTGCCAGGGCGATGCCGGCGCCTTCGTCCAACCACTCGTCGCGTCCATCGGGGCCGCGGTGAGCCAAGGTATCACCCATGGCACGCGCCCATTCTCCAGCTTGCTCAGGCAGCGCACTGGCCATGAAGAAGCCCGCAATGCCGCACATGTTCAGGCCACCAGTTCTCGGTACAGCTCGGCGTGGTGTGAAGCCACTGTATCCAGGCTGAAGTTCGACTCGATGCGGGCCCGCGCCCGCGCACCCCAAGCCGCTCGGCCGCTGGGACCAAGATCCGCCAAGCGCAGCATGGCTGCTGCAAGGGCCTCGGGCTGTGCCGGTGGCACCACCAGACCGGTGTCGGCCACCACCTGGGCCGAATCGCCCACAGCCGTCACCACGCAGGGCAGCGCGCAAGCCATGGCCTCACCCACTGCGTTGGAAAAGGCCTCGGCCCGCGATGCAGACACAAACACATCCAGCGCCGCCAGCACCGCTGCCACGTCTCGCCGCTCACCCAGCAGATGTACGCGGTCACCCAGGCCGCTGTCTGACACCTGCCGCGCGAGCACGGTGTTGCTCGGGTCCACGCCAGTGCCTGCCATCACGAAGCGCGCCTGTGGCCGCGCGTCCAGCACCAGGCGTGCGGCCTGCAGGAACCCCGCATGGTCCTTGACCGGATGGTGGCGTGCCAGCAAGCCGAACAGCAGGTCGGCATCGTCAGCCCCCCACTGGGCGCGCAAACGCTGGCGGTCCGTCTCGTTCGGTGCGAAGCGCTTGGTATCGAAGCCGTTGGGCAGCAGTCGCGCATGTCGCATGTCAAAGCCAAAGGAGCGGTGTTGCTCCAGGCTGGTGTGCGAGTTGAACAGCAGGCAGTCAGGCTGGCGTGACAAGGTCTTGTTCAGGTGGATGGCGGCGCGGGCAAATGCATTCTCACCGGCAAGGCTGGGCAGGGACTGGCGTATGCCCCAGATCAGTGGCGCCCGCCCAGGCGCTGCCGCACGCGCCAGCGCTGCTCCCAGGTTGCCGTGGTAGAGCCAGCCGTGCACCAGCTGCGGCTGGAAGCGCCGAGCCAGCCGAGCCAACTGGACACTTCCCGCTACCACCGGGAGGGCGCCCAGCAGGTTCAATTCGTCCACCACCGCACCCGTTGAACGCATGGGCGCTGCCATCGCACCACCTGGAAGCATGGCAACCACTCGCTGATCGACGTGCGCCAATGCTCGTGCCGCCAGCAACTTCAGAAGCATGTTCTCGGCGCCGCCTATGCCCAAAGCAGTGATGACATGAAGCAGACGCATTTGCTAGATTCTCAGCCAATGCTGGCCAGATGCGATCTGCTTGATCACCTCGGTTCGACATATAGCGACCGCGTCTGTGCACGGAAATACGATTCAGCTTGTTGGGCAGAGAATCGCAAAATTCCGTACTGGCCAAGACAACCCACATCCAGGCTCACGCCATGACCGTGCCCTTCCGCCTCCGCGCCGCCTTGCTGCACCTTCTCGCCAGCGCCCTCATTGCGGCACTGGCTGCAGCGCTCGTGTTTCTGGTCTGGTACCCGTCGCCCTATTCGACACTCGCCGGGGGCACCAGCCTGTTCCTGCTGATCATCTCCGTCGACGTGGTGATGGGGCCAGCGCTGACGGCAGTCGCTGCGAGCCCGCGCAAGGGGCGGGCTGAGCTGACCCGTGACCTGGCGGTGATCGTGGTTCTGCAGCTGGCGGCGTTCGGCTATGGGCTCTACACGATGGCGCTGGCGCGGCCGGTGGCACTGGCGTTCGAGATCGATCGCTTCAGGGTCGTTACTGCAGCCGATATCGAGTCAGCGTCGCTGGCCGAGGCGCCACCTGCGTTCCAGACGCTGCCCTGGACAGGGCCAAGGCAAATTGCAGCCATCAAGCCGACCGACCCGGGAGAGCAGATGAAAGCGCTGGAGTTGGGCTTGGCGGGTTTCGACCTGTCGATGCAGCCGAAGTACTGGCGCGAGTACGCCCCGCTGGCTGACGCTGCGTGGCGGGCCGCGAGGCCCGTGCCGATGCTGCTGGCGAAGTACCCGCAAATGGCTGGCGAAGTGGCGCGCATCGCGAAGGAGGTGGATCAGCCGGCGCAAGCGTTGCGTTTTCTGCCGCTGATGTCGCGCCGCGAGAGTTGGGTGACGTTGCTTGCCGAGCCTGGCGCGAGGGTGGTGGGGCACTTGCCGGTGGACGGGTTTTTCTGACGCGCCGCTGTGGTTGCTGCAAGCCGCAGGGTGTAGCGTTGAGGGCTTGTGCCCTGCAGCCGACGCCGTTTGAATCATCCGCCGCCATCACCGCACACCGCCACCACCCGCATCAACGCGCGGCGCCCCGTGTCAGCCAGCCCATTGCCGATCGCGCCTCACAACGCTGCACTTCCTGTGCTTTGGGGCGTGGCCGCCTTGCTCGCAGTGGTGCCTGCGGCCTTGCTCGCCACCAACGTCCCCCCCTCCGCCACATTCCTGAATCAGGCGGCTGCGGTGTCGGGCTGGGGCGTGTTCTGCGTGCTGCTGGCGCTGCGCCTGATCCGCGTGCCGGTCGAGTTTCCGCAGCGTGCGCGTGGCGGGCTGCGGGCCTTGCTGCTCAGTCTGGCCTTGTTGATCGCCGCGTGCGCCGTGTCCTGGGCTGTCAACGGCTTGCCCGCGTCCATGGCCTTGTCCGCCATCGGGCTGTTGCTGGCGGCCGGGCTGGTGGCGGCAGTGGGCGCCGCAACGATGGACTCGGGCGGCGGCGTGGCCGCGTTCCGCGCGCTGTGCATAGCGTTCGCGGTGGCCGGCGTGCTCAGTGTGGTGGTGGGCATGTTGCAGGTGTTCGCGCCCGATTGGGCCGACGGTCAGTGGGTCGCCAGCGCCACGATTGAAGGCCGCGCGTCGGGCAATCTGCGGCAGCCCAATCACCTGAGCAGCTTGCTGCTGTGGTCGCTGGTCGGTGCGCTGTGGCTTACCGAATCGCTGGGCGATCAGCGCTGGCGGCTGGCGCGCGCCGGTTTGTTCGCACTGATGGTCGGCTTCATCTTCGGCCTGGTGCTCAGTGGGTCGCGCACTGGCATGCTGGGTGTGTTGGCGCTGGCCGTGTGGGGCGCGCTCGATCGCACGCTGTCGCGGCGATCGCGGCTGATGCTGTGCCTGTCGCCCGTGGTCTATGCGCTGTGCTGGGCAGGGCTGACAACCTGGGCCGATCTCACCGGCCATGTGTTTGGCGGCGCCGCCCGGCTGCGCAGCGAGACCGACATTTCCAGCTCGCGCTTCGCCATCTGGTCCGACACGCTGGGCCTGATCGCGCAGCACCCGTGGTTCGGCGTGGGCTGGGGAGAATTCAACCTGGCCTGGTCGCTGACGCCGTTCCCGCATCGGCCCGGGGCTTTCTTCGACCACACCCACAACCTGCTGCTGCAGTGGGTGGTCGAGCTGGGCGTGCCGCTGGCGCTGTTGGTCACTGCGCTGATGAGCTGGGCGATGTGGCGCGCCTGGTGCGCCAGCCGCCTCAGCGCGACGGCGCCGCCCGACCGTGAACGCGCGTTGCTGTTGCGCTCCGCGTGGATGATGGTGTTGCTGGTGGCTTGGCACAGCTTGCTTGAATACCCGCTGTGGTACGCCTACTTCCTGCTGCCAGCAGCCTTCGCCATCGGGCTGTGCCTGGGCGCACGCGGGCGCGGCAGCGCAACTGCGCCAGTGCCGCCCATCCGGTCCGCAACGCCGAACTTTCATCAAGTCGGCACTGCCCGAGGTGCGGCACTGCTGACCGCGTCGTTGCTGCTGATGGGTGGTGGCGTTGCCTCGGTGATCGACTACCTGCCGGTGGTGGCGATCTTCGAGCCGGCCGACGAAGCGCCACCGCTGGCCGACCGCGTGGCCGCGGGGCGCCGCAGCTGGCTGTTCTCGCACCACGCCGATTACGCGGCGGCCACCACCAGCCACTCCCCTGCCGAGGTGCTTCGCGCGATGGACGGCGCGAAACACTTCCTGCTCGACACCCGGTTGATGATGTCGTGGGCAAGTGCGCTGGCCGAGGTTGGCGACATCGACCGTGCGCGCCACATTGCTGCACGCCTGCGCGAATTTCATAACGTGACTTCGAAAGACTTTTTCGCGCCCTGCGACATCGAGCCCGAGCCGGGTGTCGAGCTGCCGTTCCAGTGCGTGGCGCCGGCGCTGGCGCTCGACTACCGAGACTTCCGGTGACCGCCGAGTCGTGTGGTCTGCGCCTCAGCGACCCGTCTCCGGGCTGACCCAGTCGCCCGACTTCCCGCCTTGCTTTTTCAGCACCCGAATTTGGCCCATCACCATGCCGCGGTCGGCGGCCTTGCACATGTCGTAAATGGTCAGCAGGCCGATCTGCACCGCGGTCAGCGCTTCCATCTCGACGCCGGTGCGTCCCAGCGTTTCGACTTGCGCGGTGCACCTGATGGTGCTGGCAGTGCGGTCGATGTCGAAGTCGATGGCAACCCGGGTGATTGGCAGCGGGTGGCACAGCGGGATCAATTCGGCGGTGCGTTTGGCCGCCTGGATGGCGGCGATGCGTGCCACGCCCAGCACATCGCCTTTCTTTGCCTGGCCGCCTTCGATCAGTACCAAGGTGGCTGGCAGCATGCGGATATCGCCGCTGGCCCGGGCGATGCGGTGGGTTTCGGCCTTGGCCGATACATCGACCATGTGCGCCTGACCCGTGGCATCGAAATGCGTCAGCGGCGAGCCCGATGGCGCTGCAACAGCCGCCGTGGGCTCGCTTGGCGCATCGGCGGGACCAGTGCCTTCGACAGGTGGGGTCATGGTGGGAAACAAAGCAGCAATGTGTGGCGGGCATCATAGTGGTGTGCGCTAGCGCACACTCTGATTCGTACCTGCTGCGAAAGTCGTCTTGATCCGCAAACTGCTCTGCTCATCCCGAAGTGCCGCGCCGGTGCTGTGTGCTGTCAGGTTCGGTGTTGTCAGTGCGTGTTTGATGGCCGCTGCGCTGTCGACCACGGCGCAGGCACAAAACAACCTTCCTGCGCTCGGCGACAGCGCGGCGGCGGATTTCAGCCTCAGCACCGAGCGGCATCTGGGCGATGCGATCATGCGCGACATCCGGCGCGACCCGGACTACCTCGACGACCCGATCCTGCTCGAATACCTGCAGTCGCTGTGGCAGCCGTTGATCGCCGCCGCCAAGGTGCGCGGCGACCTGGGCGAAGACCTGAGCGAGCGCTTCCCGTACCAGCCTTTCCTTGTCCGCGATCCCAGCGTCAACGCTTTCGCGTTGCCGGGGGGTTACATGGGCGTGCACCTTGGCCTGATGGCGATCACGCAGACGCGGGACGAGCTGGCGTCGGTGCTCGCGCACGAAATGACGCACATCAACCAGCGCCACATCGCCCGCAGTTTTGCCAACAGCCGGCAGCAGTCGCTGATCAGCATCGCGGCCACCATCCTCGGCGTGATCGCGGCAACGCAATCCGGTGGTGGCGATGCCGCCGGTGCGCTGATCACCAGTGGGCAGGCCGTCGGCATCCAGGGCCGGTTGAACTTCTCGCGCGACATGGAGCGCGAGGCCGATCGCATCGGCTCGTCGGTGATGGCAAGCGCCGGCTTCGATCCGGCCGGCATGGCCTCGATGTTCCAGCGTCTGCAAAATGCATCGCGCCTCAACGACAGCGGCAACTTTCCGTATCTGCGCAGCCACCCGCTGACGACTGAGCGCATTGGCGAAGCACGGGCGCGGGTCGAAGCGGGTGAAGCCGGGAGCAACTCGGTTCTGCCGGCGGTGGTGCTGGTAACCGGGTCGATTGCGACGCCGCTCGAACACACCGCCGCACTGGCGCGTGCCCGTGTGCTGATGGATGTGCGCGTCGATTCGCTGCAGCGCTGGCAACGCCTCGATGTCGAGAGCCCTGCCGGTGACGCCACGCGCACCGACCAGTTCGCGAATGCCTATTCGGCGGCGCTGGCGTCGAGCCTGCTGCGTGATTGGTCACGGGCTGACGCGTCGATCAAGAAGGCTCTGGACCTGTCGCTCGGCAGCGCGGCGCCTGCAGCGTCGGCCTCAGACACCGTGGCGCCACCGGATCGTCGCGCAGTGCGCGCGGTGTTGCTGCTTGCCACCGAATCGCAATTGCAGCGCGGCGATGCCTTGCGCGCCCAGGCCACGTTGGCTCGCGTGACCAAACCTCCAGCGGGTCCGGTGGTGGCTGAAGCCACTACCACGTCGCGCCCGGTCATGCTGTTGGCCGCGCAGATCGCACTCGCGCTGAACACCAGCAAGAACGACGAAGCGCTGCGGCAAATTTCTGAACAGCTGCAGACCTGGGTGGCACGCTACCCGTCCGATCCAGAGGCTTGGGCCATGCTGGGCCGGGTGTCAGCCCAATTCGGCTGGGGCCTGCGCTCGCTGCGCGCCGACGCGGAATCCCACTACGCGATGGGCGATCTGCGCGGCGCCATCGACCGCCTGCGCGCCGGCCAGAATCTGGCCCGCAGTGGTCAAGGCACGGCCGACTTTGTCGAGTCGTCGGTCATCGATTCCCGCTTGCGCGTGATCGAAGCACAGCGCAAGCAACTGCTGACCGAGCAGCTGGGCTATCAGTAGGCGTTGGATGCGCTCTCAGAGCGCGCCCCGCGTTCACCTCGACGGGAAGATTCGCTCCATGGCCACGTCGATCACCATGCCGCACAGGCTGTAGATCAGCGAGCCGATCAGCGCTGCAGTGAAGCCCGTGACGTTGAACCCGGACAGTACGTTGGCCGCGAAATAAAACATCAGCGCGTTGATCACGAACAGGAACAGCCCCAGCGTGATCAACGTCACCGGCAGGGTGAGCAACACCAAAATGGGCCTGAGCAGCGTGTTGAACAGCCCCAGAACGAAGGCCGCGATCATTGCCGAGGTGAAGCTGGTGACGCTCACGCCGGGGTACAGATAAGCCACCAGCAGCAAAGCGGCAGCGAGCAACAGCCAACGAGCGATGATTTTCATGCTGCAAGAATAACCCGCTGGCAGCTCGCATTCGCCGCGCAGCACTCACCGCTCGCACTCACCGCCAACGGGCCGGTTCGAGTCACGGCACAAATACGCTTGCTGAACGGGGAGTAGCGAACGGCGCCCAGCCGTCGCGGCAGCCCGTCAATACGGTCGATGGTGGCAACACGGTCGGCTCGGGCCCGCAGTCAGATCCGCCACCACGTGGCCTGTCCTCACCCGCAAGACTCTTTGGCACCTCGGTCGTTCGTGAGAACGCTGTGGTGCTGTCCTTTGCAGCCATCAGTGCGACACCTCCGGCCAGGTCAGTGCAATCAACTGTCCAGGAGCTCTCATGAATTCTGTTGCGCCCGCGTGGTTGTGGGGCTTTTTCTTGCTGTCGGTCCTGGCTGCACTGTTCATCGATTTCGTCGTGCTGAGCAAGCCAGGCGCTCAGAAGGTCTCGGTCAAAGAGGCGATCCGATGGTCGGTGCTGTGGATCGCACTCAGCCTCGCCTTCAACACCTTGTTCTGGTGGGCGCTGGCGCAGAGCCCGGAGGCCGCGGTCGCTGCGCAGGCCGACATGCGTGCCATGGAGTTCTTGACCGGTTACCTGATCGAGAAGTCGCTCGCGGTCGACAACATCTTCATCTTCCTGATGATCTTCACTTACTCCTCGGTGCCGCCCGCGTACCAGAAGCGGGTGCTGCCAGTGTCAAAAGAGTTTGACGGCGAGAAGTTCTGGACGACAGAGAACGGCAAGCACATCGCCACGCCGCTGTTGATGGTGGGCATCACGGATGTGATCCTTGTCTTCATCGGCGCGAAGATGCTGTTGATCGACGTTTACAAGATCCCGGTACTCGTGTCGCTCGGGGTCGTCGTCGGTGTGCTGGCGATCACGATGGTGTGGAGCGTGCGCACCGCGCCGCGCGGAGGCGACATCGATCGAAGCGATGCCGCTGCGTGACGCGAACACGACATTCTGGTGTGCTGGGCGCAGGAATGCGCGTTTCTCCTATGAAACGCGCTTCTCAGCGCACTGGGCAGGCAGTACGATCGGCAGCGCACGAAAGCTGTGATGACGGGAGCTCATGCGGCTCTCCACCAGCCCGGCACATCAACCCCTTATTTGATGGAGAGAACAGACATGGCAACTGCGAAGAAGGCTCCGGCCAAGAAAGCGGCACCCGCAAAGAAAGCCGCAGCCGTGAAGACGGTCGTGGCTAAACCTGCGGCCAAGAAGGCCGCCGCGCCGGCTGCAAAGCGGTCACCGAATGCGGCGTTCATGAAGGTGGTGACGCCGAGCCCGCAACTGGCAGCGATCATCGGCTCGACGCCGATGCCGCGCACCGAGGTGACCAAGAAGCTGTGGGAGTACATCAAGGCCCACAAACTTCAGGACGCGACCAAGAAGACCAACATCAATGCCGATGCGAAGCTGAAGGAAATCTTCAAGAAGCCTCAGGTGTCGATGTTCGAGATGACCAAGCTGGTCAGCGCGCACTTGAAGTGATGCTGTAAACGGCGAGATGGCGCATGCGTGTGTGCGCCCGCCATGAAAAAGGCCGACGCAAGCGCGTCGGCCTTTTTTATTGAGGCGGCTCAACTGTCGGTTTGTCTCGCCAATCGAAGCAAACGGCCGAGTGCCACGCGCACCCGGCGCTGATGCGGTGGCAGGCCCGATGCCACCGCATGCTCGGACTGCTGACAATCGCGCAGCTGGGGATGACTCAGCGGCATCCCCAGGGGGTTGGTGATGCTGGCGACCATGGGCTGGTTGGCGAGCAGGCCGCGGCGCACCACCACGGCGACTTCACCGCTGCGCAGCAGCACCGAGCTGCCGGGGATATAGATGCCGAGCGCCTTGATGATCGCACCGCCGATCTCGTCGGGTGCTTTTTGCTCGTTCAGATAAATGCCTTTGGCAGCGTCGTTGGCTGCCAGGGCATGGCGCACCCGTCGCGGGCTGAGCCGTGCCGCAAAGATGTCGGCTTTCTGGAGCAGGCGGGCGATCTGCATCGTCGGTTCGGGCGATGCCAGCGCGCCAGCCGTGGCGCTGTGGTGGTGCTCGACTGCGCCCAACCACAGCGGGTCGCTGACACCGCCTTCGCGCAGACTCGCTGCCGCGCGGGTACCGTGGTCGCTCAGGGCAGCACGCTGTTCTTCGGTCAAGGGGGTTTGTTGCCGCACGAGTTCATCCTGCAGCCGGGTGATGCTCAGGTTCATCGTCAGCGCGGCCAGCCGTACTGAGGTTCTCATGTCGGCTGACATGTTTGTCAGGTAATCCGATGCCAGTTGGCACACCGCGGTGACCAGCAGCGCGTGCAGAACGCTGTAGTTCGGTGGCTCGCTGGTGTTGTGGTGCACCAGCCACAGCAGCGAACCATTGGGTTCACTGGCCAACAGCTCGCACACCTCGGCATCGAGCTGGCGCAGTCGAGCGATCGAGTCCGACCGCCACTCGTCGCGCAGCAAGACACCGGCGCGCACGGCGACAGCGCTCCAGGCGTCCATCAGCAGATCCGGAGTCAACACCCGCTTGACCGGTGTCGCCAAGTCGGACAGCGCCGAGAGGTCGTCTGCCAACTCGGACTCGAGGGTCGACAATGAGACTTCAGGGGAGTTCAACATTCACCTCGCTGGGTTGGATCGAGCGACTGCATACGGCATCTTTTCGGCGCCCGAGCAGCCATCTTGAGCGGTGTCGGCTGGATCGCCGTTTATCATCGACGCTGCCCAAGGAGCGTTGCGAAAGCCCCCGTCATCACTTTGACGACGTGGCTTCCAGGCTTGGGCATGGCACCTGTCAACCGCGCTCACCCGACCTTTGGGCCGCGGTGACCTCGCGGCTCAGCAAGTGATGCTTCCATGACTGATACAGCTGCCCCCATCCGTTCCACTGCGGCGCCCGTCTCGCCGATGAAGCTGTCCGGGCTCGAGCCGGTGCTGATCGGAGACGGCTCGCTGTTCGTCAACATCGGCGAGCGCACCAACGTGACCGGCTCGAAGGCCTTCGCCCGGATGATCCTGAACGGCGAGTTCGAGAAAGCCCTGGCGGTGGCGCGCCAGCAGGTCGAAAACGGCGCGCAGATCATCGATGTGAACATGGACGAGGCCATGCTCGACAGTCAGGCGGCCATGGTGCGCTTCCTGAACCTGATCGCCAGCGAGCCCGAGATCGCCCGCGTGCCGATCATGATCGACAGCTCGAAGTGGAGCGTGATCGAGGCTGGCCTGAAGTGCATCCAGGGCAAGGGCATCGTCAACTCGATCTCGCTGAAAGAGGGCGTCGAACAGTTCAAGCACCAGGCCACGCTGGTGCGCCGCTATGGTGCGGCGGCGGTGGTGATGGCCTTCGACGAAAAAGGCCAGGCCGACACCTACGAACGCAAGATCCAGATCTGCGAGCGCGCGTATCGGATGCTGGTCGACGAGATCGGCTTTCCGCCCGAAGACATCATCTTCGACCCGAACATCTTCGCGATCGCCACAGGCATCGAGGAGCACGACAACTACGCGGTCGACTTCATCAACGCGACGCGCTGGATCAAGCAACACCTGCCAGGTGCGAAGGTCAGCGGCGGCGTCAGCAACGTCAGCTTCAGCTTCCGGGGCAACGAACCGGTGCGGGAAGCCATCCACACGGTGTTCCTGTACCACGCGATCCAGGCCGGCATGGACATGGGCATCGTCAACGCCGGCATGGTCGGCGTGTATGACGACCTGGAGCCAGTGCTGTGCGAGCGGGTCGAGGATGTGGTGCTGAACAGGACGCCGGTCTACCAACCCGGCGAGCCGCCGCTGACGCCGGGCGAGCGCCTGATCGAAGTCGCCGAATCGGCCAAGGGCGCGGCGAAGGACGATTCCGCCAAGTTCGCCTGGCGCGCGAAACCTGTGGACGAGCGCTTGAGCCACGCGCTCGTGCACGGCATCAACGACTTCATCGCCGAGGACACCGAAGAGGTCTACCAGCGCATCCTGGCCGGTGGCGGGCGGCCGCTGCATGTGATCGAAGGCCCGCTGATGGCGGGCATGAACGTGGTCGGCGACCTGTTCGGTCAGGGCAAGATGTTCCTGCCGCAGGTGGTCAAGAGCGCCCGCGTGATGAAGCAGGCGGTGGCACACCTGCTGCCCTACATCGAGGCCGAGAAGCTGGCGATGGTGGAGGCGGGCGGCGAGGCCAAAGCCAAAGGCAAGATCATCATTGCCACCGTCAAGGGCGATGTCCACGACATCGGCAAGAACATCGTCACCGTGGTCCTGCAGTGCAACAACTTCGAGGTCGTGAACATGGGCGTGATGGTGCCGTGCCACGAAATCCTGGCGCGCGCCAAGATCGAGGGTGCCGACATCATCGGTCTCTCCGGCCTGATCACGCCGAGTCTCGAAGAGATGCAATACGTGGCCGGCGAAATGCAGCGCGACGACTATTTCCGCATCAAGAAGATACCGCTGCTGATTGGTGGCGCCACGTGTTCACGTGTGCACACTGCGGTGAAGATCTCGCCGCACTACGAAGGCCCGGTGGTTTATGTTCCCGATGCGAGCCGCAGCGTCAGCGTGTGCAGCGATCTGCTCAGCGACGACAAGGCGGCAGCCTACATCGCCGAGCTGAAGTCCGACTACGACAAGGTGCGCGAGCAGCACGCCAACAAGAAGGCGACGCCGCTGGTCACGCTGGCCGAAGCGCGTGCCAACAAGACGCCGATCGATTGGGCCCACTACGCCGCGCCGCAGCCGAAGTTCACCGGCCGCCGCGTGTTCCGCAATTACGACCTGGCCGAGTTGGCGAACTTCATCGACTGGGCGCCGTTCTTCCAGACCTGGGACCTCGCGGGCTCTTATCCAGGGATATTGACCGACGACATCGTCGGTGAGTCTGCGCGCCGTGTGCTGAGCGACGGGCAGCGCATGCTCAAGCGCCTGATCGACGGCCGCTGGCTGACTGCCAACGGCGTGATCGGCCTTTACCCCGCCAACACGGTGGGCGACGACGACATCGAGATCTACACCGACGAAAGCCGCAGCGAGGTGCTGATGACGTGGCGCGGCCTGCGCGTGCAGACGGTGCGTCCGGTGGTCGACGGCCCGGATGGACAAAAAATCAAGCGGCCGAACCGCTGCCTCGCCGACTTCATTGCGCCCAAGGGCTCGGGCCCGGACCACATCGGCCTGTTTGCC
>JANXTP010000149.1 GCA_025352345.1 Burkholderiales bacterium
AGAAAAAAGTCCGACGTCTGCATCCTCAAATCCCCCAGAAATCAAACTCCATTGGATTGGAATTCAAGGGAAATGAACATCGGCATTCACCCCAGAAAGCTAGCATTCATGCGGGGTGCAGACGATTTGCAGGGCCGACTACATCATGCAGGACGATGCGAAGCAGTCGCCGAAGGCGACGCGCCTGGTCGAATCGCTGAGCGTGGACGCACCGGGCTTCGTGCCGATCGTCGCCGTCGTCGAACTCGGCTGGGTGCTCTGCTCGGCCTATGGGCTGACGCGCGCGCAACTGGCGCAGGCCCTCGAAGGCCTGTTGCGCACCAAGGAAATCGTCGTCGACCGCGCGGACCAGGTCCTGAAAGCGCTGCGGGTCTTCAACGCCACGTCGGCCGACTTTGCGGACTGTCTGATCGAACGCTCGGCGGCGGGCGCGGGCTGCGACCGAACCATGACCTTCGATGCGGGCGCGGCGAAGCTCGCAGGCATGACGCTGGTCTCTTAGGCGCCGCCGCAAGCACGCAGATGGACGCGATGGAGCGACTCGACGTGAAGATGGCGAAGGCGGAGCTCGAAGACAAGAGGCTCAGAGGCGGCGCTCACTTGCCGATGTGCTTCGCCAGAAAGGCTTCGAGCTTCTCGTAGAACGCCTGCCGGTTCTTCTCGCCGTAGAAGCCATGGCCCTCGCCGGAGACGAACATCCACTCGGGCGGGCGGCCGGCCTTGGTGAGCGCGTCACGCATCGCCTCGGCTTGCACAGGCGGTGTCGTTTCATCCGCGCCACCATGCACCAGCAGCACTGGCGCGGTCAACTTGCCGGCCTGACGTGCGGGGGAGTAGGCGGCAAGCTGGTCCATGTCCTGGCCAAGCACCTTGAGATAGTACTGATGGGCCCGCCCGCCCCTTTTTGCAGCCGGCTCGTCGTAGATCAAGGGCAGGTCATAGACGCCGGCATAGCCGATCGCGCACTTGAACAACTCTGGCGCGCGGATCGCGCTCATCATCGACGCATAGGCACCGAAGCTCGCGCCGTAGCTGCAGATGCGCTTTTCGTCGACCGTGCCCTGCGCAACGATCCAGCGCACGCCATCGACCAGATCGTCGATCGTGCGACCGCCCCATTGCTGGTAGCCGTCGATCTCGAACTTCGGTCCGCGCCCGAGGGTGCCACGGAAGTTGACCTGCAGCACCGCGTAGCCGCGACTGGCGAGAAACTGCGCGTCGCTGTCGTAGGCCCACGTGTCGCCAACGGTGTGCGGCCCGCCGTGCGGCACCAGCACCAGCGGACGTTTGGCGTCGCTGGGTCCCGGTGGCAGCGTCAGGTAGCCGTGCAGTTCGACGCCGTCGCGCGCCTTGAATTTGATCGGCCGCAGCTCGGCCATGCGCTCGGGTTGAACCCAGGGCTGAAACTCGAACAGCAGCGCGGCTTTGCCGCTGGTTGCGTCGAACACGTAGACCGCTCCCGGGTCGCGGTCGCTGTAAACCGTGAACAGCGTGCGCTTGCCGGCCCGCGAGACGCTGTTGAAGTGCACGTAGGCGCCGGGGAACTGCGCACTCAGCGCCTTGTGCAGCATCGCATCGCTGCGTTCGGGCTCGAGGTAGCTCAATTTCGGTACGCCCATCGAGGTGCCTGCCGCGAATGGGCCTTGGTACGGCAAGCCCCGCTCGATCCGGTCGATGTCGCCGACGGCGTCCTGGGCAAGCGTGACGCGGCCGGTTCCGTCGACGCCTTCGCGGATCAAAGCGTACGGCCCGTTCCGCATCGACAGCTTGCCGAGCAGCTTGCTGTGGTCCGAACTCATCTCGATCGGCCGCAGATCGCCCTTGCCGGCGCTTGCAAACGGCTGCCACGCACGATTGGCGTCGTCGAACTTGTAGACCGCGTAGTTGGCGTTGTCGTCGTAACCATGGGCGAACCTCGGTTGCCCATCGGACTGAATCACGAAACCGAAGCCTGGCTGGTTGATCTCGGTGACTGTGCGGCGTCCTGCATTGCCGGTGTTGATGTCGTAGAGGCGGCTGGTGCGCGCGGTCACGCCCCACGGGTTCTCGGTCACCAGCATGTGCCCGTCGAGGACGCGCGGAATCTGCGCGATCCGGCCACTGCCGCGGTCGTCAGCCACGTTGCCGAGCGAGTCCCTGCCGAACGTCGCGTCGCTCTGCCCTCGACGGTAACCGTAGAGGTACTGGATGCCGCGCCCATCGCTATTCATCGCGATCAGCTCGCCGGTGACCCAGGGCTCGCCCACCGTGCCGAACTCCTGCCCCAGCGTGGTCACGACGCGGGTGTCGGTGACCCAGGCGTGCCGCAGCGGCAAGAACCCCGCCTGCGATCGCACCGCACTCAGCAGCTTCATGCCCTCGAGCTGGTAGATCACGGTCGCGTATTCGTCACGCGGCTCCTTCGGGGTGCGCTGGGTCACGACGAGCAGCTTGCCGTCGGGTGACATCACCGGCGCGAAGAAGTTGCCACGCCGCACGAAATCGGCGATCGGGATCGGCCCGGGCTGGGCCTGCGCGAGCGCCGCAGCACCGACGAGCAGGCCGATCGCGGCCAAGGTTGCGGAGCTGACCAGCGCCAGCGGTCGATGCGAAAGGCGGCAGAAAGTAGTGGACATCGGATTCACGATCGGAGTTGAAGTCAAGGAAACCCGCGTTCGCAGGCGGCGGCAATTCAGGCCCACGGCAACATCATCGTCACCAGCAGCAGCTTCTCGAATTCGGGCTCGAAGCGATCGATGATCTGTTGCGGGTTCGGGCACAGGCGTCTGTCGGTGATCAGCCCGAACTGCACGCCGCCAGCGTAAGACAGGATCGACACGCCGACGCCGATATCGCCTGAGGCCGGCACCCAGAGCATCGTCTGGCGCAAGGTCGCGCCGCAGAGCTTCCGCGGCACGGCCGGCCAGGCACGTTGGTCATCACCGCGCTCGCCTTCTTGGCGAACAGGCCGAGCAGGCCGTCCAGCGCCAGCACCCCGAACGCGAGCAGCGACTGGCAGCTGTCCTTGAGCTGGTGCATGCGCGCGCGCACCGCGTAGACGCGCTCGACGGGGTTGTCGATGCCGATCGGCAAGGTCAGCGGCGCCAGGCCGAAGCGGTTGCCGAGCTTCCAGGCGTGCTCGATCGGGGCGCAGGTTCACCGGCACCATCGCGCGGATCTCCTTGCCCGCCGGATCGTCGCCCTGGTCGCGCAGCCACGCGCCGATCTCGCCGGGAGCAACTGCCACAGCGGGTGGCCGGGGTCCAGCGGCGGGTTTCGCGAGCTCGCCGACCAGGGCCTGCAGCGCCTCGCGCTCGCTCTGGCCCGGCTCCTTGTGCAGCGTCTGGTGCAGCACGTGGCGTTGCACGTCGAAGGCTGCATCGGCGACCCACATCGCGCCCAGCGCGTCGGGCACGACCTTCTGGCGAAAGCGCTCGTACTGCCGCAGCTTGTCTTGCACCCGCTCGCACAGTGCCGCGTGCGTGATGCCGGGACGCAGCAACCAGACGCCGACGATCAGCATCAGGTTGACGTCGTTGTCCATTCGCAGCCAGGCGGTGTCGACGCGCGACATGCGCTGCGAGGCGCGCTGTTTCCAGGCTTGCGGCATCGGGCTTGTGTCCTCGATGTGTTCTTGTGGGGCCCACGAAGATGCTGGGTAACATGCGCCGCGTCAATGCCCACTTTCACCCCGAGGAGACACGCATCATGGCCGACCTGAAGTCGCAGTTCGAGCAAGCCGTCAAGGATTCGAAGGCGCTTCCCGAGAAGCCCGACAACATGACGCTGCTGAAGATCTACGCGCTCTACAAGCAGGCCAGCGCCGGCGATGTCGGCGCCGAGCGGCCCGGCTTTTCCGACCTGGTCGGCCGCGCGAAGTGGGACGCGTGGAACGCGGCCACGGGTCAATCGACCGACGACGCGATGCAGGCCTATGTCGACCTGATCGAATCGCTCAAGTAGGCCTCACTTCCTCGCTGCCTTGCCGGCCGCCTTCTTCGCGGCCGGCTTGCTCTTGGACAGCAGCGCATCGAGGTTCTTCTCGATCTCGGCCTCGATCGTC
>JANXTP010000170.1 GCA_025352345.1 Burkholderiales bacterium
ATCGGCGGCGTGCTCGAACCGATGCAAGCCAACCCGACCATCATCGAGGACAACTGCTTCATCGGCGCACGCTCGGAAATCGTCGAAGGCGTGATCGTCGAGGAGAACTCGGTGATCAGCATGGGCGTGTACATCGGCCAGAGCACCAAGATCTATGACCGCGCCACGGGCGAGGTGAGCTACGGCCGCATTCCGGCCGGCTCGGTGGTGGTCAGCGGTAACCTGCCCAGCGCCGATGGCACCCACAGCCTGTACTGCGCGGTGATCGTCAAGAAGGTCGATGCGCAGACCCGCGCCAAGACCAGCCTCAACGACCTGCTGCGCGCCTGAACTTCGCAGCGTCGACCGGGAGATCGAGATGAGCGGAAACATGGAGCGGGTGCTGAAGCTGATGTCGGAGAAGAACGCCTCCGACGTCTACCTGTCAGCCAACACGCCGATCCTCATCAAGATCAACGGGCAGCTGATCCAGCTGAGCGACCAGCCGCTGACCCCGGCACAGCCACGTCAGCTGCTGGCCGAGGTGCTGACGCCACGGCAACTGGAAGAACTCGAAGATACCGGTGAGCTCAACGTCGGCGTCGGGTTGCCCGGCATCGGCAGCTTCCGCCTGAGCGGCTTCAAGCAGCGCGGCTCGGTCGCGGCGGTGTTCCGCTGCATCCCGTTCAACATCCCAACGCTGGAAAGCCTGCTGGTGCCACCGGTGCTGAACACGCTGGTGATGGAAAAGCGCGGCCTGATCCTGATGGTGGGCTCGACCGGTGCCGGCAAGAGCACCACCCTCGCGGCCATGCTGGAGCAGCGCAACCAGCAGATGGCGGGCCACATCCTGACGATCGAAGACCCGATCGAATTCCTGTTCAACAACAAGAAGTCGGTGGTCAACCAACGTGAAGTCGGGCGCGACACGCAGTCGCTGCAGGTCGGCCTGAAGAACGCGCTGCGGCAAGCGCCGGACTGCATCCTGATCGGCGAGATTCGCGACCGCGAAACGATGACCGCAGCGATCTCGTATGCGCTGTCGGGGCATCTGGTGCTGTCGACGCTGCATGCCAACAACAGCTACCACGCACTGGGCCGCATCCTGTCGTTCTACACGCCCGAATCGCGGCCCGCACTGTTGTCCGACCTGTCGGCCGGCCTGCGTGCCATCGTGTCGCAGCGGCTGGTGCGCGCCACGGCCGGGGGGCGCATTCCTGCAGTCGAGGTGATGCTCAACACCAAGTTGATCTCCGACCTGACCAGTGCCGGTGATTTCGGCGGCGTGCGTGAAGCCATGGAAAAGTCGCTGGCCGAGGGCTCGCAGACTTTCGAGCAGGACCTCGCACGGCTGATCACCCAGGGCACGATCTCGCGCGAAGAGGGCCTGGCCTTCGCCGACTCGCCGACCAACCTGATGTGGCGCCTGCAGAACGACATGTCGCCGGTGTCGCGCATCACGGCAAAGAAGCAGGAACCAGAAGACGGGGCCAGCTTCACCGAAATCACGCTCGATGTGCGCCCCGACCCGATGACCACCCGATCGGCGCCACTGA
Source organism: Burkholderiales bacterium (assembly GCA_025352345.1). GTDB lineage: Bacteria > Pseudomonadota > Gammaproteobacteria > Burkholderiales > Burkholderiaceae_C > PBB1. The sequence goes on from JANXTP010000170.1 coordinate 1,536, forward strand.
TCGGGCTGTGAGCCCGCGGCCACACGCCGTGCTGTCATGAAATTTCAAACCTTTCTCCGATGACCCTCCTAGCTGTGATCACGCGCGAAGCCGCCCGCCTCAAAAAGGCGGGCGTTTCATTTGGGCATGGCACTGCCAATGCCTTCGACGAGGCTGCCTGGCTGGTGCTGTGGAGCCTGGGCATGGACCTCGACGCGCTGGAATTGCACGCCAAGCGTGAACTGTCGGCCGACGAGGAGGCGAAGGCGGTGACACTCGTGACGCACCGCATCGAGACCCGACAGCCCGCCGCGTATCTGACCCGCGAAGCCTGGTTGCAGAACGTGCCGTTCTATGTCGATGAGCGTGTGATCGTGCCGCGTTCGTTCATCGCCGAACTGCTGGTCGACGGCGAGGAACAAGGCACGCTCGACGCCTGGCTGTCCGACCGCACTCAGCGCGTGCTCGATCTGTGCACCGGCAACGGCAGCCTGGCGGTGATCGCAGCGCTCGCCTATCCGGAAGTCGAGATCGATGCCTGCGACGTGTCCAACGATGCGCTCGAGGTGGCGAAGATCAATGTCGAGAAGCACAAGCTCACGCGGCGCGTCACGCTGATGAAATCCGATCTGCTGAACGACGTCACGGGCCCCTACGACCTCATCCTGTGCAACCCGCCGTACGTCAACGCGCAAAGCATGACCGAGCTGCCCGCCGAATACCTCGCCGAACCAGCGCTGGCGCTGGCCGGCGGCGCCGACGGCATGGACTTCATCCGCGGCCTGCTGGCGGACGCGCCGGCC
>JANXTP010000171.1 GCA_025352345.1 Burkholderiales bacterium
GGCCGGCGCGGTGGCAGTGATCGCGTTGATCGGCGACCTGCTCGGACGGTGGACCCTGCCGGCGGCGGCGTTTTGCGGCGGCCTGCTTGCCGCCGCAAGCGTGCTGTTGCTGGTCGCGCGCAGTCGCGGTACAGGGGCAGAGCGAATGGTGCTGGCCGGGCTCTCCGTCTCATTTCTTTTTTCGGCGATCACCAACGGTCTGGTCTTCGCAGGTGACCAGCGCGCGGCCCATTCGGTGCTCTTTTGGTCGCTGGGCGGGCTCGGGCTCGCACGCTGGGACAACCTTGCGATCGCGCTGACTGGCCTCGCGGTGCTGGCGATCTATGCGCATCACCGTCGGGACGCACTCGACGCGCTGCTGGCCGGCGACGAGACCGCACACAGCCTCGGCATCGATCCGCAACGGGTGCGAACCGAAGGCTTCATCGTCGCGGCCTTTGCCACGGCGTGTTTCGTTGCACTGAGCGGCGTGATTGGATTCGTGGGACTGATGGTGCCCCATCTGGCCCGTCCAATCAGCGGGCCATTGCATCGCCACCTCCTCCCGCTCGCGGCATTGATCGGTGCGGCCTTGCTGCTCGCCAGCGACATCACCAGCCGATGGCTGCTTGCGCCCCAGGATCTGCCAGTGGGCATTGTCACGGCCAGCGTTGGCGCGGTGTTTGTGATTGCCATGTTGTGGCGTCGGCCCGAGCAGGTCAGCGACTGAGCGATCGGTTGGCGCGCCGTCGGCAGTGAGTGGCCGGGTTGGGCATCGCCGGGCACCGGCGTTCGAGACGTCGCCGGGCTTGGCGGCGCGTCAGGTCAGACAGGCTTCAAGGCCTTGCCGAAACTCGGATTGCGGCAGGTTGCGGCCGATGAACACGAGATTGGAGGCCCGTTCAGCATCACCCCACGACGTGCCGACGTCGGAGGTCATCAACATATGGACGCCCTGCAAAATAACGCGCTTCTCAAACCCGGCGAACGAAAGCACGCCTTTGTAGCGCATCAGATCGGTCCCGTTTTTCTCGACAATTTTCTGAAACAGCTGAGTTATCTTTTCGGGTTGGAACGGGCGCGTTGAAGAGAAGACGAAAGAACCGATGTCATCGTCGTGTTCGTGCGGCGTGTCGTTCAAGAAATCCGGCTCGACGGTCAAGATTGAATCGAGGGAGAAGCCGCTGACATCGATCAGGCTCTTGATCTCCGTGCGACCAAAATCGGCGAATGCGATCGGCGCGCGTGCATTGATGCGGCGAAGCCGACCGAGCAGTGCGTCGAGTTGCTCTTTTGACACCAGGTCGGCCTTGCTGACCAGCAGCCGGTCCGCGAACGCGACTTGCTCAAGTGCTTCGTGATGATCTGTCACCTGCGCTTCGGCGTGCACCGCGTCCACCAGTGTCACGATTGCATCCAGGACGTAATGCCTTGAGACTTCGTCGTCGACGAAAAATGTCTGTGCGACCGGAGCCGGATCAGCCAGGCCGGTGGTCTCGATGATGACGCGATCGAAGACCAGGTCGCCAGCTTCTCGTCGTGTGTGTAGATCAGACAGGATTCGAACCAGATCGCCGCGCACCTTGCAGCAGATGCAACCGTTGTTCAGTTCGATGACTCGCTCGTTGCCATCCGAAAAAAGCAGATCAGCGTCGATGCTGGTTTCGCCAAACTCGTTCTCGATGATGGCGATGCGTTCCCCATGACGCTCCGCAAGAATGCGCTTCAACAGCGTCGTCTTTCCGGAACCCAGAAATCCGGTGAGTACGGTCACCGGTATCTTTGCATTCGGGTTCGTGCTGCCTGATTCCATTGACTCCACTCCATCCTTTGTACTACGGGGCAGATCATCCCCGCGGCGACGATCTCATTAGCGATTGGTGCTGTGCCCGATGGATGGCGCATTCGCGCTGAGGCGCTTGGCGAACAACTGCTCTTGCGATGTCAGGCCCTTGGCCACGAGCAATTCCTCCGCCGCATCGACCCATTGCTCGTAGTAAGTTTTGGGCGTTCCCCCAGCCGCTTCGATTTTCGTCGCTGCCGCGACATGTTCGGCGAAGCAGTCGACCCACTCCGACCAGGTGAAGTGGCCCGTCTGGGACAATGTCACAACGATCGCGAAAGCCTTGGCTTCCCAAGGCTCCTTGAACGCCATGTCGCCATCCGCGCAGAATGGAAGTGTGCGCGAACGCAACTTGGAAATCTCTGCTTGTTCAAGCGGCATGGATTAGTCGCAGAGTTCCATGTAGTCGTCGAAAAGATCGACACGCAAGGTATCGGTCTTGACGCCCCTCTCGCCCCAGACCTCTTGCGCATCGAAGTGCACCGCGTAAAGATGCTGTGGCTTCTCGCCCATCCGCTTCGCCATCGTGTCCGGAAACACGAACACGCCGTGGTCCATGACGATGACCCCTACCTTGTCGCGAACATAGCCAGGCAGACGTGTGTGTCCTTGCGGCTGGTAGTTGCGAACCTTGACGCGATCACCGATCTTGAATTGGGAGGCAACATCAGCCTCGCTCCGGTACATACCGCCTACCTTCACGGCGCCCAGGATATCGTCCGCCTTAAGCATTTTGCTTTTCCTCAGCTTTGATCTGCGCAATTCTCGCGTTCAATTCTTCGGTGGTAAAGACACCGCGTTCGGCGAAAATCTTTTCGTACGCACCTAACCAATGTTCGTAGTAGCTGGAATTCAGATAGTGCGACGGAGGAAGGCTCTCCATCCCATGTCGAAACTCGTCGACGCCGTAACCGACGGCCGCGGCGGAGGGCAGGAACAGGGCAAAGCAACGCCGCTCCCACTCAGCGTGGAATACCGGCTCGTTTGCTTCAGGGTTGATTGGACCGTAGCCATCCATTCCACCCATGTCCGCGATGCTGTTCATTTGCTCTCCTTTACCGTGGTTGAAACAATGTCGGTCCGGCTTGGGCTCGCGCCACGCCGATCATCGAGTCGCGGGTCACGAGTTCGGCCAGCTGTTCTTCGGTCATGCCCTCCGTTCCGGCAGGCCGCTCTGGAAGTACCAGGTAACGCATTTCCGCGGTGGTATCCCAGACTCTGACCTCAACGTCGTCGGCTACTTCTGTGCCAAATTCCTTCAGCACGCTGCGGGGCTCGCTGACGGCGCGAGCGCGATAAGGCGCTGACTTGTACCAGATAGGAGGCAGGCCCAACGTCGGCCATGGGTAGCATGAACACAGGGTACAAACAATCACGTTGTGAAGCTTGTCAGTGTTCTCCACGACCATCATGTCTTCGCCCTGGAGACCGGAGAAGCCCAGTTCCTTTATTGCGGCGGTTGCGTCAGCGAGCAGTCGCTTCTTGTACTCAGGGTCGCTCCATGCCTTGGCGACCACTTTCGCGCCGTTGCGCGGGCCAATCTTGGTCTCGAAGGTATCGACCAGGATGTCGAGTGCTTTGGGATCGACGACGCCCTTTTCCACCAGCAGCGACTCGATGGCTCGGATACGCAAGGCTGCGTCGGATTGTGCGGGACTCTTCAACTCGGGTTGCATGTGGATTTCTCCTAAGGCGGTAGCTTGCGGGAAGGTCTACGGATGACGCAAACCGTTGGGTGCAACATTACCTGAACCTGACGGCAAAGTCTTTATCTCCAACTGCCACGCGAATGGTCTGAGCATGCCAATGTGGCCGCGTCGGCGGCGCCATTGGAGCCACCATCGACATCAGCCACCTTCAACGCGTTAGCGGGGATCGGCACCCCGACAGGACCGACGCTCCCGTTTCAGCAACGCTTGCGCTGACTCGTGAAGCGGCGAAGGCCGTCGGGCGCAAGTCGAAACTGTTCAACGTCTTGCTTGCGGACCCGCAGATTCGCTGGTCCCGAGCCACGCTGTGTTCGGCGCCGCGAACACGTGACCCGCTGGAGCGGGTGAGGGGAATCGAACCCCTGTATGAAGCTTGGGAAGCTGCCGTTCTACCATTGAACTACACCCGCAGTCCGGCGCCGATTCTAGCCTGCGCGACCCGCCGTCCTCAGCCGTCCTCAGCCGTTCTTGGCCAGCCAGGCGACCATCGCATCGAGTGCCGGCCGGCCCGCGGACGGGTCGCCGCTGTTGACCATCAGCGCCACCGCGTACATCTTGCCGCTGATGCCGTGCACATAGCCGGCGAGCGCGCGCGTGTCGTTCAGCGTGCCGGTCTTCAGGTAGGCCTGACCGGCCGCCTTGCTGCCGATCAACCGGCCCTTCATCGTGCCGTCGATGCCGGCGATCGGCAGCGAATCGAAGAAGGCCTGCGCCTGCTCCGCACGCCAGGCCTTGCGCAGCAGCTGCACCAGCGCGCGCGGCTTGGCACGCTCGCTGTGCGACAGGCCCGAGCCGTTCTCGACCTCGATGTCGCCGACGGCCAGGCCCTGGTCGCGCAGCCAGAGGTCGATGGTGCGCTGCGCGCCGGCGAGCGTTGCGGGCCGGGCCGGGAAGCCCGGCGACAGCGACAGCATCAGGTTGCGCGCGCCGACGTTGTCGCTGACCTTGTTGATGTCGCGGACGAGCTCGGTCAGCGGCTTCGAGCGGTCGAAC
>JANXTP010000198.1 GCA_025352345.1 Burkholderiales bacterium
GCCACGGACACACCGTCCTTGGTCACGGTGGGGGCGCCGAACGAACGCTCGAGCACCACATTGCGACCCTTCGGGCCCAGCGTGACCTTGACCGCATTGGCCAGGATGTTCACGCCTTCAACCATGCGGGCACGTGCGTCACCGCCGAAAATTACGTCTTTTGCTGCCATGTGTTTTTCTCCTGAGTATTGGGGGGTGCTTGGGGGAAGAAGTGATTACTTCTCAACCACGGCAAACAGGTCTTCTTCGCGCATGACCAGCAGTTCATCGCCGTCGACCTTGGCGGTCTGGCCGCTGTACTTGCCGAACAGCACGCGATCACCGACCTTGATGTTCAGGGCGACGAAGTCGCCCTTTTCGTTGCGCTTGCCCGGGCCAACCGCGAGCACCTCGCCTTGATCAGGCTTTTCGGCTGCTGCGTCAGGAATGACGATGCCAGAGGCGGTCTTGGTTTCCTGTTCCAGGCGCTTGACGATCACGCGATCGTTCAGAGGACGAAGTTTCATAGCATCTCCTTGAGGGATAAAAATCGGGTTCGATGTTTGTACGAGCGGGGGGACGACTCACCAGAGCGGCACGTCCAACCGGTCTCGCCGGGCCTGAATCGCAGTTAGCACTCAATACATGTGAGTGCTAGCAGCATGGATTATAGGGACGATGTGCGACAGTTCAAGGGCCCGTACCCGATCGTTTTTCACCCTCTCACGGTGGCGAAGGCGGTCAGAGGGAAGAAAACCCGGTGTGGATCAGTGCTGCGGTGACACCGCGCTGTCGTCGGTGTCGTCCGGTGCGGTGGCGGCGGCGACCCGGTAGCCTTCTTTCGCCCAGGCGCCGAAATCGGCGTTCTTGCAACGTGCGCTGCAAAAGGGGCGAGAAGGATTCGTACTCGCATAGAGGCTGTCATCACCGCAGCCGGGGCAGCGGACGATGCGTTCAGGCACCTCGGCGGGGTTCACGAGCACAAGGTCAACTCGAAGCTGCCGTCGCTGGCGTGTGGTCGCAGGCGGCCGTCCGCATCCTGGCGCATCAGCCGAACCGACACCATCAGGCGGTGGCCTGTGATCTCGGGCACTAGACCGCCGGTCGGGTCCAGGCGCACTCGCATCAGGTGGTACAAGCGCCCGGTCGGCAGGCTTTGCTGGAACTGTCCGGCCACTGCGGTTACGCGCTGTGGCACGCCCGAGTCGCGCAACAAGCCCAGCAGTACCGTCAGCGCCTCAGCCAGTGGCAACAGCAGCGCGATCCACCGGGCGAGGTCGGCGCGGCGATGGGCTGGCTCGTGCTGCTGCCAAGCGTAGTAGGCGGGCAGGTCGAACTCGCAGGTGCCGCCCGGAATGCTGATGCGGCTGCGGATGCTCATCAGCCATTCGTTGGTGGTGAGCGCCGAACCGGCCTTGCCGGGCAGCGCGTTCAGCCCGGTGTAGGCATGCTCGATTTTCTCGACCACCTCGTTGAGCGCTTTTTCCGAGATCGACGGGTTGCCACGGTAGCTGTTGAGCTGGGCTTTCTGCCGCTCCAGGTCTTTCAGCAGGTCGGATTTCAAGTCGGCGCGCGAGCCGACTTCCATGATCTCGAACAGCGTGGCGATCGCGTAATGGTGATCGACCGCGGTGTCCCGGGTCGCCAGCTGCCCCAGCCGATCGAACAGGTGCTCCAGCCGAAGCATGGTGCGGATGCTCTCGTTGAACGGGTACTCGTAAAGGACCAAGAGGCCTTCCTTCAACGGCAGGTGAAACGACGACGGGCGAGCGATACAACAGGAGGTCGTGATTGTTTCACAGCGGTACGACTCAAAGCGTCTGCCAGGTGTTCCACAAGGCTGCAACGCGCTCGGCCAGTGTCGCTGTTGAAATGCCGTCATTGACGATCAGGTCATCTGCCGCGGCACGGCGCTGATCCCGCGTGGCCTGCGCTGCGATGACTGCCCTGACCGAGGTCTCAGACCAACCGGATCGCTGCACCACTCGCGTGATTTGCGTCGCCTCGCTGCAGTCGATGACCAGCACGCGATGTACACGGTGCATCCACTGCGGGGATTCGACCAGCAGCGGCACGTCGAACACGATGACCGTCGAATTTGCCAGCAAGGCTGCTTCGCCTTCGCTGTCGGCCGAAATCAACGGGTGCAGGATGGCTTCCAATCGGTGTCGGGCCGCGGGGGCGTCGAACGCCAGGTGCCGCATCCGGCAGCGGTCGAGTGCGCCATCGACATCGACGACGGTGTCGCCGAAGGCCTCGCGCAGTGCGGGGATAGCCCGGCCACCCGGCGCGGTCAAGCGCCGCGAGATGGCGTCGGTGTCGACGACCTTGGCGCCATGCATTGCCAGCATGGTCGCCACCGTGCTTTTGCCGCTGCCGATGCCGCCGGTCAGACCAATGCGCAGCGGCTCAGCAGATCGCCGTGCAGGAAGCGCCATGGAGCGGGTACCGACGCCGACTCGGGGGCCTCAGGCCCAGCCCAGCCAGTCGAGAATGGTCGGCCCGCCGATGAACAGCACCGCCAAGCCCGAACCGGCCAAGAACGGCCCAAACGGCACGTAGCGACCTTCGCGCAGGGTGCTGGCGAGCTTCATGCCGATGCCGACGACGGCGCCGATCACCGAGGCACCCAGTACGACTGGAAGCACCATCGACACCCCCAGCCAGGCACCGAGTGCAGCCAGCAGTTTGAAGTCGCCGTGCCCCATGCCCTCTTTTCCGGTGGCGAGCTTGAACAGCCAGTACACCGACCACAGCGACAAGTACCCGGCCACCGCGCCCCACACCGCTGCCGACAGCGGTACCGTCAAACCGAGGGCCGAGGCGATCAGGCCTGCCCAGAGCAGTGGCAAGGTCAGGCTGTCGGGCAGCAGTGTGGTGTCCCAGTCGATGCCGGCCAGCGCTACCAGCACGGCGGCAAAACCGCACCAGGCCAGCGTGGAAAGATGCGCGCCGAAGCGCCAGGCCAGGCCAGCGAAAAGCAGTGCGGTGACGATCTCGAACGCAGGGTAGCGCGGCGAGATGCGGGCCTTGCAGGCCGAGCACTTGCCGCCCAGCCGCAGGTAACTCAGCACCGGGATGTTCTCGTGCCAGGCGATGCGGTGCCCGCAAGAAGTACAGCGCGAGCGCGGTGCCGACAGCGTGATCTCGGCCGGTACATCGACCTTGACGCCCAGCAGGTCGGCGCTGTCCAGTTTCCAGCCGCGCTCCAGCATCAGCGGCAGACGGTGGATGACCACATTCAGGAAGCTGCCGATGCACAGCCCCGCCAGCGAGAGGGTCCAGGGCGACAGCAAGGTGTCGATCAACAGCGTGTCCATCCCCCGCGATCAGACCACCTGGCCGAGCTTGAAGATGGGCAGGTACATCGAAACCACGATGCCGCCGATCAGCGTGCCGAGGATCACGATGATGAAGGGCTCCATCAGGCTGGACAGTCCTTTCACGGCCTCATCGACCTCGTCCTCGTAGAACTCGGCCGCCTTGCCCAGCATCGCGTCGAGCGAGCCCGACTCTTCGCCGATCGAGCACATCTGCAGCACCATGTTCGGGAACACGCCGGTGGTTTGCATCGAGGTGGTCAGCGAGGAGCCGGTGGACACGTCCTTCTGAATCTGCTCGGTCGCTTCGGCGAACACCGCGTTCCCCGAGGCGCCACCGACCGAATCGAGCGCCTCGACCAGCGGCACGCCGGCTGCGAACATCGTCGACAGCGTGCGCGTCCAGCGTGCCACCGCCGATTTGTTGACCAGATCGCCGAACACCGGCACTTTCAGCAGCAGGCGGTCCATGGTCTTTTGCATCTTCTCGGAGCGTTTCCACGATTCGAGGAAGAAGTAAGTGCCACCACCGATGAAGCCGAAAATCGCCCACCAGTACTTGACGAAGAACTCCGACATGGCGATCACCACCAGCGTCGGTGCCGGCAGGTCGGCGCCGAACGAGGTGAACACATCCTTGAAGGCCGGGATGACGAAGATCATGATCACTGCCAGAACCACGAAGGCCACCACCAGCACCGCGATCGGGTAGATCAAGGCCGACTTGATCTTGTTCTTGATCGCCATCGTCTTTTCCTGGTAGATGGCCAGGCGATCGAGCAGTGCTTCCAGGATGCCGCCCGCCTCGCCGGCTTCGACCAGGTTGCAGTACAACGCATCGAAGTACAGCGGGTGCTTGCGGAACGCGGCCGACAGGCTGGTGCCGGTTTCGACGTCAGAGCGAATGTCGGTCAGCAGGCGCGTCAAGCGCGGGTTTGGACTGCCGCGTGCCACGATGTCGAACGACTGGATCAGCGGCACTCCGGCCCGCATCATCGTGGACAGCTGGCGGGTGAAGATGGCGATGTCTTTTTGCTTGATCGAGCGTCCGCCACTGACGCGGCGCTTCTTGACCTTAGTGATCAGGATGCCCTGGCGGCGCAGGCTTGCATTGACCATGGCCTCGCCGCCAGCGCGCATCTCCCCCCGAACGATCTTGCCGTTCTTGTCCTTGCCTTCGTACTCGAAAACAATTTCCTTGACGCGTGTCGCGGCCGCTGCAGTCGCCATAGTTCCTCCGTAACTCTCACTCCACCAACGTGCTTATCGGCAGTGTGGTGGATTTATTCATTGGTAATCACTCGTTGGTGCACGCAATCACTTCTTCCAGCGTCGTGACGCCCGCCCGGACCTTGACCAACCCGGACTGTCGCAGGTCACGCACGCCTTCGCGCTGGGCCTGCTCAGCAATGTCGACCGCGGTGCCCTCGGTGAGGATGATGCGTTGGATCTCTTCGGTGATCGGCATCACTTGGTAGATACCGACACGGCCCCGGTAGCCGTTCGAGCAGGCAGAGCAGCCCACAGCGCGAAACGGCTTCCAGCTGCCATTCAGATCCGCCTCGACGAAGCCCGCCTTGAGCAGCGCTTCCTTGGGGTAGTCCGCTGGTGCCTTGCAGCCCTCGCAGAGCTTGCGCGCCAACCGCTGTGCAGTGATCAGCAGCACGCTGGAGGCGATGTTGAACGGCGCCACGCCCATATTCAGCATCCGGGTCAGCGTGGTCGGCGCGTCGTTGGTGTGCAAGGTCGACATCACCATGTGACCGGTTTGCGCCGCCTTGATCGCGATGTCTGCGGTTTCCAGGTCGCGGATTTCGCCGACCATGATGATGTCCGGGTCCTGGCGCAAGAAAGATTTCAGCGCCACGGCGAAGTTCAGCCCTGCCTTGTCGTTGACATTGACCTGGTTGATGCCAGGCAGGTTGATTTCAGCCGGGTCTTCGACGGTGGAAATGTTGACGCCCGGTTGATTCAGGATATTCAAGCAGGTGTACAGCGACACTGTCTTGCCGGAACCGGTCGGGCCGGTCACCAGCACCATGCCGTAGGGCCGCTGGATGCAATGCAAAAGGCGATCGCGCTCGATCTTTTCGTAGCCCAGCGCCTCGATGCCCAGCTTGGCGCTCGACGCATCGAGGATCCGGATCACGATCTTTTCGCCGAACAGCGTGGGCAAGGTGCTGACGCGGAAGTCGATCGACTTGCTGCCGAACTTGAGCTTCATCCGGCCATCTTGTGGCACGCGCTTTTCGGCGATGTCCAAACGCGATATCACCTTGATGCGTGACGACAGTTTGTCCTTGATCGCAATCGGCGGCTGGGTGATCTCGCGCAATTCGCCATCGACCCGGAAACGCACCCGGTAGTGGTATTCATAAGGCTCAAAATGCAGATCAGACGCCCGCGCATTGATGGCGTCGATCAGCATCTTTTGCAGGAAGCGCACCACCGGTGCGTCTTCGACATCCGGCGCGGCTTCGGCAGCTTCCTGGTTGGTGACATCGTCGGTGACATCGAATTCGAAGTCGCCTGAGGCCATCGACTCCAGCGTTTCCGTCACGCTGCTGCCGCTGGTTTCGACAATCTTCGACAGCTTGTCGTGCTCGACGATGACCCATTCGGGTGTCAGTTGCGTTGCGAACTTGATGCGCTCGACCGCTTCCTGGTCGGTGGGGTCGGCGCCACCGATGAACAGACGCCCACCGCGTTTGCCCAAAACGACGATCTGATACTGAGACGCCAGCTTGGCATCGATGATGTTACGGGGCAGCTTCTGCGCGTCGACTGCATTGAGGTCCAGCAGAGGAAGCGCCAGCGCAGAGGAGAGCGTGTGCGCCAAGTCCGCGGGAGAGACCGCGCCCGCGGCGATCACCGACGCGACGAAACTGATTTTTTTGTCGCGGGTCGACCTGACCAAGCCCTCTGCGGTTTTCTCGTTCAGCTTGCCGGCGTGGACAAGAACCCGCGCGACGCCTGACAGGGCGGATTGAGGCGCTTCAGCGAGGGTGTCTGCCATTCAGTGCCCGGTGGTCGATCGATCAACTGACGAATGGACTTCGATGAACAAGCCACAGCCCGTGACCTAAAAATTGGTCGGGGTGAGAGGATTCGAACCTCCGGCCTCTACGTCCCGAACGTAGCGCTCTACCAGGCTAAGCTACACCCCGAATTCCTGTATTTGAAAATAATATATCGCGGGAATCTCAGGAAGAGCGGTCAAGTGAACGTACGCACAAGTTTATCAGAGCGTCCCGGTAAATCGACGGACGCAAACCGCCCAGGCTTTGTTGCGCCAGCTCAATTTGTTCCCGGGCGGCCTCTCGTGTCGCGTCGATCGAACCGGTGCGACGCACCACCTCAATGACTTCCGGCAGGCGCACCACCTCGCCTTCGAGGATCGCTTCCCGTATCAGCTGGCGCTCGGACGTGGTGCCCCGTTCCATGGCCAGCAGCAGCGGCAGGGTGGGTTTGCCTTCCCGCAAATCGTCACCGACGTTCTTGCCCAGTTCGGCGGTCGTTCCCTCGTAGTCCAGCAAATCGTCGATCAGCTGGAACGCCGTGCCCAGCGACCGCCCGTAATTGGCGCAGGCCTCCTCGATGTCGGGTGGTGCCTCGGCAAGTACCGCGCCCAGCCGCGCACTGGCCTCGAACAATTTGGCGGTCTTGAAGCGGATCACTTTCAGGTAATCGCTGACCTGCACATCGGGGTCATGCATGTTCATCAGCTGCAATACCTCGCCTTCGGCGATCACATTGGTTGCATCCGACAGCACCTGCAGCACGCGCATCCGGTTCACCGACACCATCATCTGGAAGGCACGGGAATAGACAAAGTCGCCGACCAGGATGCTGGCGGCGTTGCCGAACAGCGCATTGGCTGTCTTTTTGCCGCGTCGCAGATCGGATTCGTCGACCACGTCGTCGTGTAGCAGGGTGGCGGTGTGGATGAACTCCACCGTCGCCGCCAACTCGAAACGTTCGGGCCCGCGAAAGCCCAAGGCATTCGAGAACAGCAACACCAGCATCGGCCTGACCCGTTTGCCCCCGGCTCCAGTGATGTAACCGGCGATCTGATTGACGAGCACGACCTGCGATGCCAAACGTCGGGTGATGACAGCATCGACCTGCTGCATCTCTGCCTCCATCAGCCTGGCGACTGTGGACACATCATCGGTGTATGCGTTGGATTCGGCGCGCACGCTGGCCTTTGGCAGGAAAGATTTGAATTATAGAAATGCATTGGAAGCCCCGCGGGTTGCGCTTGCCTGCACCTGCAGATTCCAGCGCAAACACCGGAATTTAGGCTAAACTCTCGGGCTGTGCCGGAGGCCGCGATTGCATTGCATGGCACACCACGAAGAATTCAATTGAAAGGACTGAAATGTACGCAGTCATCAAAACCGGTGGTAAGCAGTACCGGGTTGCTGCAGGTGAAAAGCTCAAGGTCGAGCAGATCGTCGCAGAGATCGGCCAGCAGATCACCATCGACCAGGTGCTGGCCGTCGGCAGTGGCGCGGACATGAAAGTCGGCAGCCCACTGGTGTCTGGTGCGACCGTCATCGCTACCGTGTTGTCCCAGGGCCGGCACGACAAGGTCCGCATTTTCAAGATGCGGCGCCGCAAGCACTACCAGAAGCGCCAAGGTCACCGCCAAGCGTTCACCGAAATCCAGATCAGCGCCGTCAACGCCTGAGCTCGGTTGCCCTAGTTTTTTGAGGATTCAGTCATGGCACAGAAAAAAGGCGGCGGTTCCACCCGCAACGGGCGCGACTCGCAGCCCAAGATGCTCGGCGTGAAAGCCTTCGGTGGTCAATCGATCCCGGCCGGTTCCATCATCGTTCGCCAGCGTGGCACGCAGTTTCACCCAGGCACCAACGTCGGTGTCGGCAAAGACCACACGCTGTTTGCATTGACCGATGGCGAGGTGGTTTTTGCTGTTAAAGGCCCACGCAATCGGCGCACGGTGAGCATCAAGTCGCACTGACACCACGGTGGCAGATCGACGCGAGCCCCGGTTTGCCGGGGCTTTCGCATTTTTGGTCTGCCGTTTAATGTCGATGCGCGTCCCTGAACCTGCCCGCCTCGTACCTCGTCGCAGCAACACCACTTATTCAAGATGAAATTTGTAGACGAAGCCTCGATCGACATTGCTGCAGGCGACGGCGGGAATGGCTGCATGAGCTTCCGGCGCGAGAAATTCATCCCGTTCGGTGGTCCTAACGGCGGTGACGGCGGTCGCGGCGGCAGCGTCTACGCTGTCGGCGATCGCAATCTCAACACCCTGATCGACTACCGCTATGCGCGCCGCCACGAGGCACGGCGGGGCGAAAATGGTCGTGGCTCCGACCAGTTTGGCGCTGCTGCCGAAGACATCGTGCTGCGCATGCCGATGGGCACGATCATCACCAACGCCGACACCGACGAGGTGATGGCCGAGCTGCTGGTGCCCGATGAAAAAGTGTTGCTGGCCAAGGGCGGTGACGGCGGTTTCGGCAACCTGCACTTCAAGACCAGCACCAACCGAGCCCCGCGGCAAAAAACCCCGGGCTGGCCTGGCGAGCAATTCCGCTTGCGGCTCGAACTGCGAGTGCTGGCCGATGTGGGGCTGCTCGGCATGCCCAACGCCGGCAAGT
>JANXTP010000213.1 GCA_025352345.1 Burkholderiales bacterium
CCGTGCGGCTTGTGCGCTTCGAGCACATAGCTCTGCAGCATCGTGTCGTGCACATAGCCACGGACGTGGATGCCGGCGTTCTGCAGCACGTGCGTGTCGTACTTGATGTTCTGGCCGAGCTTGGGCGCCGCCTCGTCTTCCAGCCAGGGCTTCAAGCGCGCCAGCACCTCGTCGATCGGCAGCTGCTCGTGCGCACCGGTGTAGTCGTGGCGCAGCGGGATGTAAGCGGCTTCGCCCGGCGTCACGCTCAGCGAGAGGCCGACCAGCTGCGCCTTCATCGCATCGAGCGAGTCGGTTTCGGTGTCGAGCGCGGTGACCTGCCCGGCGCGCGAGGCCGCTTCGATTCTCGCGATCCACACATCGAGCGCGTCGCGCGTCAGCACGGTGTCGTAGTGGTGCGTGACCGGGTCGGTGGGCACGGGCGCGGCCTCGTCCTGGCCGATCTCCGCCTCGACGCTGAACAGGTCGAGCTCGCCGGACGGTGCCCGCGCAGCGCGTTTGCGCGGTGCAGCCGGCGAGGCCGTGTTGGCAACGCCCACGCCAGCCCCACCCAGAGCTGCCTCGATCTCGCGCAGCCAGGTCTTGAAGCCGTAGCGCGCATAGAAGGCGCGCAAGGCCTCGCGGTCGGCCGGCTGCAAGGCCAGGGCATCGAGCCCCGGCCAGCCCAGCACGTGGTCGGCCAGGTCGCAATCGAGCCGCACCGTCACCAGCCGCTGCGCCATCGGCAGCCAGTCCAGCGCGCGCCGCAGGTTCTCGCCGGCCGCGCCCTTGATGCTGTCGGCAGCCGCCACCACGCCCTGCAGCGATCCGTATTCGGCGATCCACTTGGCGGCGGTCTTCGGGCCAACCTTCTCGACGCCGGGCACGTTGTCGACCGTGTCGCCCATCAGCGTCAGGTAGTCGACGATGCGCTCGGGCGGCACGCCGAACTTGGCGGCTACACCAGGCACATCGAGCCGCTCGTTGCTCATCGTGTTGATCAGCGTGACCTTCTCGTTAACCAGTTGCGCCAGGTCCTTGTCGCCGGTCGAGATCACGACCTGGTGGCCCGATTCGGCCGCGACCCGCGCCAGCGTGCCGATCGCATCGTCGGCTTCGATGCCGGGCACCATCAGCACCGGCCAGCCGAGCAGCCTGACCACCTCGTGGATCGGCTCGATCTGCTGCACCAGCGGCTCGGGCATCGGGCTGCGGTGCGCCTTGTAGGCGGGATACCAGTCGTCGCGGAAGGTCGGTCCCTTGGCGTCGAACACGCAGACCGCGTGCTCGGGGTTCACGTCCCTCAGCGCGCGCTGCAGCATCGCCACCATGCCGTGGATGGCACCGGTGGGCACGCCCTCCGGCCCGCGCAGATCGGGCAGCGCGTGGTAGGCGCGGTACAGGTAGCTGGAACCATCGACCAGCAACATCACACGGGAAACGGGAACAGGCGCTGAACTCATCCGGCCATTGTGCTGTCACGCCCCACCGGGATGCCTAAAATGGCCCGATGAGCTTCCGACTCCGCCCGTTCACCGTCTTGTGCAGCCTGGGCTGCGCCGTCGTCCTGTCAGCGGGCGGGCAGGCGATGGCGGCCAGCGTGGCCCCACCGCCGCCGGATCTGAGCAAGCTGCCGCACTCGCCGCCCCCTGCAACGCCCACGCCCCAGGGCATTGCGCACCCGACGCCATTGCCCGAACTGCAGGCCGCAGGCGCTGCGGCCACCGACCCTGCCGTCCAGGAGACGGTGACCGAAGACGACGGCGCGCGCATCGAGGAATTGAAGGTGCGCGGCCGCTCCAAGCGCATCGTCGTGAAACCGAAGACCGGGCCGGCCTACGAGATCATTCCCCCGGGCAGCGGCTCCGACATCAGCCAGGGCGCGCGCGGCAACAACGGCGCCGTCGGCAAGCGGGTCTGGCCCGTGCTGTCGTTCTGAGCGCGCTGTCTTCGGATCGCCTGAAACCCCCTCTTCCTTCTGTCCGCTGCTGAGATGGCTGTCTACACCGAAGTGCCGTTCGACGCGGCCGCTGAACTCGTCTCGCGCCTGGACATCGGCCGCCTGACGGCGCTCGAAGGCTGCGCAGGCGGCATCGAGAACACCAACTACATCGCCGACACCACGCAGGGCCGCTACGTGCTGACGCTGTTCGAGCGTCTGACGGCGGAGCAACTGCCGTTCTACCTGCGGCTGATGAAGCACCTGGCGCGCGGCGGCATCCCGGTGCCCGACCCCTGCGCCGACGCCAGCGGAGAGATCCTGCACACGCTGTGCGGCAAGCCCGCCGCGGTGGTCGATCGCCTCAAGGGCAGCAGCCGCCTGGCGCCCGATGTCGCGCATTGCCAGCAGGTGGGCGAGATGCTCGCGCGCATGCACCTGGTGGGCGCTGATTTCGAGCTGCAACAACCGAATCTGCGCGGGTTGTACTGGTGGATCGACACGGTGTTGGAGGTGATGCCGTTTCTGACGACGACGCAACGCGGATTCATCGAAGCCGAACTCGGCTTCCAGGAACGCCTGGCCGCGTCGCTGGCCTATGCCCACTTGCCGCGCGGTCCCATCCACGCCGACCTGTTCCGCGACAACGTGATGTTCGATGACGAACCCGTGAACGGTGCCAGCGCCGGACCCACCGGCGATCGACTCAGCGGCCTGTTCGATTTCTATTTCGCCGGCATCGACACCTTCATCTTCGACATCGCGGTGTGCGTCAACGACTGGTGCATCGACCTGGACAGCGGCCGCCTCGACGAGGACCGTGCGTCGGCGCTGGTCGCTGCCTACCATGCGGTGCGCCCGCTCAGCGGCGACGAGCAGCGGATGTTCCCGTCGTTTCTGCGCGGCGCCGCACTGCGTTTCTGGATCTCCCGCCTGTGGGACCTGCACCTGCCGCGTGACGCGACGATGCTGACCGCCCACGACCCCACCCATTTCGAGCGCGTGCTGCGGCAGCGCGCCGACAGCCCGTGGCGCCCGATGCTGCCCGCGGCCTCACCACGAGCCGCCACGCCGGACGCCCGATGAAGTTATTGACCGTTCCCGCCAGCCGCGGTGTGTTGTGGGTGCGCAGCGGGTTTCGCGTCTTCTTCGCCAAGCCGCTGGCCTTCTCCGCGCTGTTCGCGGCCTTCCTGTTCGGCGCACTGCTGCTGTTGCTGGTGCCGCTCGCAGGCGCGCTGCTGATGCTGGCGGCGCTGCCGCTGGTGTCGCAGGGTTTCATGCTGGCCACCAAGGGTGCGCTGGCCGGCCAGACGCCGATGGCGAGCGTGTTCCTCGAACCGGTGCGCGGGCGGCGACCCCAGGCGATCGTGATGCTGAAGATCGGCCTGATCTACGCGGCCTGCAGCCTGTTCATCATGTGGCTCAGCGACTGGGTCGATGGCGGCACCTTCAACGCCTTGCAAGAGGCCATGACCAGCAAGACGGCCGACACCGAGCGCCTGGACGTGCTGCTCGCCGACCCGCGCCTGTCGGCCGGCATGCTGCTGCGGCTGACGCTGGCCAGCTGCCTCGCGCTGCCGTTCTGGCATGCACCGGCGCTGGTGCACTGGGAGGGCCAGGGCGCGGCGCAGGCGCTGTTCTCCAGCACGATCGCCTGCTGGCGCAACAAGGGGGCGTTCACCGTCTACGCGCTGACCTGGTCGGTGCTGATCGTGCTGTTCGGCGTGCTGGTCAACAGCGTGTTCATCCTGCTCGGCGCGCCGAAGCTGGTGCCGATCGCCGCGATGGCGGGCGGTCTGATGTTCTCGACGGTGTTCTACGCCTCGCTGTATTTCACCTTCTCCGACTGCTTCGAGCAGCACCCGGCGGCCGAGGTCGGTGTCGACGTGCCGCCGGCGCCCTGATGCGAGCGATCCGATGACCCGGCCGCCGCGCGTCGCGCTGGTCACCGGTGCCGGCAGCGGCATCGGCCGCGCCTGTGCGCTGGCCTTGCTGGACGCTGGCTACACCGTGGTGCTGGCCGGCCGCCGCGCAGCCGCGTTGCACGACGCGGTGAACGCGGCCGGCGCCAACGTCACCCATGCGCTCGCCATACCGACCGACGTCACTGATCCGGCCTCGGTCGCCGCGCTGTTCGAGCGCATCCGCAACGACTGCGGGCGGCTCGATCTGCTGTTCAACAACGCCGGCATGGGTGCGCCGGCGGTGCCGATGGACGAGCTGAGCGTCGAGCAGTGGAAGGCCGTGGTCGATGTCAACCTGACCGGCGCCTTCCTGTGCACGCAGCAGGCCTTCCGCCTGATGAAGTCACAGACGCCGCGCGGCGGTCGCATCATCAACAACGGCTCGATCTCGGCCCAGGTGCCGCGGCCGTTCACTGCGCCTTACACCGCGACCAAGCACGCGATCACCGGTCTGACCAAAGCCACGTCACTCGACGGCCGTGCGCACGACATCGCCTGCGGCCAGATCGACATCGGCAATGCCGCCACCGAGCTGACCGACGAGATGGCGGCCGGCATCCTGCAGGCCAACGGCAGCCTGCTGGCCGAGCCACGGATGGACGTGGCCCATGTCGCCGCGGCCGTGGTGCAGATGGCCTCGCTGCCGCTGTCAGCCAATGTGCAGTTCATGACGATCATGGCGACTGCGATGCCGTACATCGGGCGCGGCTGAGGCGCAGCCGAACTGTCACAAACACCGAACATCATCGTCCAATGGACGAAGTAATCGGTCTCTTCCCGACGCCCTTGCTGCGCGTGCCAGCCGCGCTCGATCGCACACTGGTCGCGGGGCTGGTCGCGCATTTCAGTGCCCGGGCGACCACCGCCAACAACGCATCGGTCAACCTGTCGCACACCGAGATGCTGCAGCCGGGTGACAGCCCGCTGCTGGTCGAGGTGGCCACCCGCATCACACCGAAGCTGGTCGACTTCGGCGCATTGATGTTGGGCGAGCGCCTGGGCTGGTCGGTCAAGGAGATGTGGGTCAACCTGCTCGACACCGGGGGTCGGCAGGCCATGCACAACCATGCGAACAGCTTCATCTCCGGCGTGTTGTACCTGACGGCCACCCACCCCGACGCGCGCACGGTGTTCATGAAGTCGCCCGGTGGCACCGACTTCAGCTTCAAGAACGACCATGCCGGCATCACGCCCGGCCCCTACAACGCCGACAAGTGGATCAGCCCCGCCCCGGAGCCGGGCGACCTGGTGCTGTTCCCCAGCTACCTGATGCACGCGGTGCCCCCGAACCCCGGCGAGCGGCGCATCACGCTGGCCTTCAACGCCATTCCGACGCGGCTGGATTCATGGGGTTACAGCATCGGCTTCAGCGGCTGAGCCAGGCGACTCAAGCACCGTGAGCACCCCGCTGATCGTGATGCTGGCCTCAGGCTTCGCCGGGCTGGGCTACCAGATCGTTTGGACGCAGCAATGCGCGCTGTGGCTCGGCCACGAGGCCGCCGCGGTGCTGGCGGTGGTCACCGCGTTCTTCGGCGGGCTGGCCGTCGGCGCGCTGGCGCTTGGCCGATGGGTTGAACGCAGTGCGCAACCGGTGCGCTGGTACGCCGCCTGCGAGATCGTCATCGCCCTGTGGAGCCTGGCGTTGGCGCTGTGGATGGCACCGATCAGCCAGGCGATGCTCGATGCCACCGGCGCACAGCCGACACCATGGTGGCAATGGACCGTGGCCTTCTGCGGCACCTTCCTGATGCTGTTGCCCGCCACCGCGGCGATGGGCGCAACACTGCCCGCGATGGAGCGTGTGGTGGTGCAGATGAACCGCAGCACACCACCCACCTGCACGCAGCCCATCGCCGCGCTGTACGCCGCCAACACCTTCGGTGCCGTCGTCGGCGTGCTGGCCGCGGCCTTCTGGCTGGTGTCTGAATTCGGTCTGCTGCGCACCGCGGGCCTGTGTGCGGGTTTGAATCTGCTGTGTGCAGCCATCGCACTGCGCTTCGCTGCGGCAGAGGTGGTGCACGGCACGCAAACCCGTGCCACCGTCGCTTCGACAGGGCTGCTGCTCACGCTGGCCGCGACCGGCCTGCTCGGCATCGGCTACGAGGTGCTGGTGGTGCGCGTGCTGAGCCAGGTCGCTGAAGACACGGTCTACACCTACGCGCTGCTGCTGGCGGTGTACCTGATCGGCAGCGCGCTGGGCGCGGCGGCTTACCAGCGCGTGCTGGCAACCGGGCCGGTGTCCGGCGATGCCTTGCGTGACCGACTGCTTTGCGCGCTCGCTGTCGCCTGCCTGCTCGGCACAGGCAGCCTCTGGGCGGCCGAGTGGCTCAAGGCGATGCTGGTGACAGGCCTGGGGGCCAGCATGGCCTCGGCCTTGGCTGCAGAAGCCGCTCTGGCACTGGCCGCTTTCGGCTTGCCGACCGTGCTGATGGGCGCCCTGTTCAGTCACCTGAGCACCCGAGCGCGAGCTGGCGGCATCGACTTCGGGCGCTGCCTGGGCGTCAACACCTTGGGTGCCGCCGCGGCACCGCCGCTGTTCGGCGTGCTGCTGGTGCCCGCACTCGGGCCGAAGTTCGCGCTGCTGATCGTCGCAGGGGGCTACCTCGCGCTGCTGACGCCACGCCGCTGGCTGCGGCCGATCGCCTTGCTGCCTGCGGGCGCCGTGCTCGCGCTTGCGCTGTGGGCGCCACCCCTCGCTTTCATCGACGTGTCCGACGGCGGCCGGGTGATCAGCTACCGCGACGGTGCCATGGCCTCGGTCAGCGTGGTCGAGGACGCCGACGGTGTGTCGCGGCTGCGCATCGACAACCGGCAGCAGGAGGGCAGCAGCAGCAGCCTGCTGGCCGATGCAC
>JANXTP010000242.1 GCA_025352345.1 Burkholderiales bacterium
CGATGATGAGCGATCTGCGTGAGTCGGGTGCGATCGAGCAAGACGCCGACGTCATCATGTTCATCTACCGCGACGAGTACTACACCAAGGAAGCCTGCAAGGAGCCGGGCGTGGCGGAGATCATCATCGGCAAGCAGCGCAACGGGCCGACCGGTACCGTCAAGCTGACCTTCCTGAAACCGCTGACCAAGTTCGACAACCTCGCGCCGGGCAGCGCCGGCGGCGATTACTGAAACGCAGCGTCAAGCGCGCAGCGTCAACCCACCGGCCGAACGCGAGGGCGGCTGTCCGAGGCTGACCTGTGTGCCCTGGCTGCAGTAGCGGGTCTTCAATTCGTTGATCCGGCCCGCCAGGGCCGCGTGGTCGGTGATCTTCGCCGCATGGCGGTGCAGCACCGCCGCGGCCAGCTCGATCAGCTTGGCGTTCAGCGTTTCCAGGCCCTTGGCCATCAGCGATTCCACGGCGACAGCGGGTGAGCCGCTGAGGCTGTGCGCCATCGCTTTTTCGGCCATGCTGCTGATGTCGTGCTGTCCCTCGTGGATCAGCGCGGCATAGACCTCGTCGTTCGCAGCGGCGCCGCACAGCACCTCGCACGAGGCCTTCGACACGCAGTAGCGCTGAGCGATCTCGGTGACCCATGCCTCGGCGCCTTCCAGCGCGACCTCGCTCTGGCGCAGCCGTGCCAGCACCGCGAGCAGGTTGGTCGCGGCTTCGTGGTCGAAATCTTCGCAGCGGATGTCGGCCGCCAGTGCGCGAACCTGGCTGAGGCAATCACCGACCTTGCGGGCTTGCAGCGCCTGGAGGACGCTGGCCACGCGAAACAGCCGCTGGAGCCGGGGGCTGTCGCTTTGCCGCTCCAGCGCCAGCGCCAGGTTGGCGACGACACGGCCCAGCTCCTTCGCGTCGCGCCTGTCGAATTGCATCATCGCCAGCAGCACCAGGCTCTGGCAATCGAACATCTTCGAGGTCATGCCCAGGCGCACCGACCGCTCCAGCGCCGCGGTGGCTTCATCGGTCTGTCCGAGGAAGAAGGCCAGCATGCCCTGCTTCTGCAACCGGGGGATGCTGTGCGGCGTGATCGTCGCGGCGGTCCGGAACGTGTCCAGCGCGTCTCCCAGCTGGCCCTGCTCGACCTGCACCCGTCCCATCACGTCGTGAGCGTCGGCGTAGCCGGGTTGCTCTTCGATCAGGTTTTCCAGCGTGTTTGATGCGGCTGCCGTCTGGCCCGCAGCAAGCTCGGCACGCGCCAGGCCCAGCTTCGCCCAGGCCAGGCCGCGCGCGTCATGCACTGACTGGTACAGGGCCCGCGCCGATCGGTGATCACCCACCCGAAGGAACAGCTCGGCGCCGATGCGCGCGGCATACAGCCAGAACTCGGCGCGCGCGTGGTAACGCTCCAGGCACAGCCGGGCGGCGGTGGCGAAGTCACTGGCTTCGATCGCCTTGAAGATCGAGCGCAGCACCTTCTTGCGGTGGCGCGCCTGCAGCACGCGCTCTTCCAGCGCCGAGGCGGCGTGCGGCTTGATCAGGTAGCTGTCGAGCGCCGATTCAGCGGCCTCGGCGACCTTGGTGTACGAGCACTCGCCGGTGACCATCACGAAGACGGTGGCGTAGGGCAGCAGCTGCGAGCGCCGCAGGTCGTCAAGCAAATCCTGCCCTGACATCGGCGAGTTGTCGAAGTGGTAGTCGCACAGCACGATGTCGAACTCGCGGGTTTCGAGCTCGCGCCGGGCGTCGGTCACGCGACTGGTCTGCGACACCTGGCCGACGCCAATGTCGCGCAGCATGTTCATCAGGATGCTGCGCGAGGTCGGGTTGCTGTCGATCACCAGCGCCTTGCAGTCTTCGGCTTCTTGGCGGGTCAGGCGCATGAGGGTCGATATCCGATGGGGGTAACTGGATATCGGCCCGCGCCGCGCTCACTTGAAGATGTCTTTGACCCGATCCGACCAGGACTTCGAATTCGGCGAGTGCTTGTCGCCGCCTTTCTGGAACGACTCTTCCAGTTCTTTGAGCAGCTTGCGCTGGTGTTCGGTCAGCTTGATCGGTGTCTCGACCGTGACATGGCAATACAGGTCGCCAGGGTAGCTGGAGCGCAGGCCCTTGATGCCCTTGCCGCGCAGGCGGAAGGTCTTGCCGTGCTGCGTGCCTTCAGGCAGGTCGATCTCGGCCTTGCCGTTGAGCGTGGGCACCTGGATTTGCCCGCCCAGTGCCGCGGTGATCATGCTGACCGGCGCGGTGCAATGCAGGTCGTCGCCGTCGCGCTCGAAGATCTCGTGCTGCTTGACGCGGATCTCGATGTACAGGTCGCCGGGCGGCCCGCCGTTCGTGCCGGGCTCACCATTGCCGGCCGAGCGGATGCGCATGCCTTCGTTGATGCCGGCCGGAATCTTGACTTCCAGCGTCTTGGTTTTCTTGATGCGCCCCTGGCCGCTGCAGACGGTGCAGGGCTCGGGGACGACCTTGCCGGCGCCACGGCAGGTCGGGCAGGTTTGCTGAATGCTGAAGAAGCCCTGGCGCATCGTGACGGCGCCGGAGCCATTGCAGCTGCCGCACATCTTCGCGCTGGTCCCCGGCTTGGCGCCACTGCCCTTGCAGGTTTCGCAGCTCTCGTAGGCCGGAATGCGGATTTGCGTTTCCTTACCGGCGGCCGCTTCTTCGAGAGAGATCTCCATCTGATAGGACAGATCGCTGCCGCGGAACACCTGCTGGCCGCCACCGCCCCGGCGCTGACCTCCGCCGCCACCGCCGAAGATATCACCGAAGATGTCACCGAAGGCCTCGGCGAAGCCGCCCATATTGTCGCTACCGGGGCGGAAGCCGCCGCCCATGTTGGGGTCGACACCGGCGTGGCCGTACTGGTCGTACGCAGCGCGCTTTTGCGCGTCGGACAGCATCTCGTAGGCTTCCTTGGCCTCTTTGAATTTCTCTTCTGCTTTCTTGGCATCGTCACCCTGGTTGCGGTCAGGGTGGTGCTTCATCGCCAGCTTGCGATAGGCCTTCTTGATGTCTTCCTCGGACGCGCTCTTCGCCACGCCCAGGGTCTCGTAGTAATCGCGCTTTGCCATCGTTCATCCGTCACGCCGCAGCGTCTGGTTCAAACAAGAACGCCGCGTCGGGACTGCGCTTGCGCGCGAGCACCCTGACGCGGCGAGGACACCGGGCCACCCCGGTGTCGGGGTGTCACTTCTTCTCTTTGACTTCGGTGAACTCGGCGTCCACCACATTGTCATCGGCGGGCTTGTCGGCCGGCGGCGCCGATTGTGGCCTGGCCCCTGCATCGGCGGCGGCGCCAGCCGCAGCGGCTGCAGCCTGCGCGTCGGCATAGACCTTCTCGCCCAGCTTCTGGCTGGCCGTCATCAAGGTCTCGGTCGAGGCCTCGATGGTGGCCTGATCTTCGCTGGTCAGCGCGGCTTCGGCATCCTTCAAGGCGGTTTCGATCTTTTCCTTATCGCCGGCGTCGAGCTTGTCGCCGTGTTCGGCCAGGCTCTTCTTGACGCTGTGGATCATCGCGTCGGCCGAGTTGCGGGCCTGGATCAGACCCAACTTCTTCTTGTCCTCGGCGGCGTTCAGCTCGGCGTCCTTCACCATCTGCTGGATCTCGGCTTCGGTCAGCCCGGAGTTGGCCTTGATGGTGATTTTGTTTTCCTTGCCGGTGCCCTTGTCCTTCGCGCCGACGTGCAGGATGCCGTTGGCATCGATGTCGAAGCTGACCTCGATCTGCGGCGTGCCGCGTGCCGCCGGCGCAATGCCTTCGAGGTTGAACTCGCCCAGGCTCTTGTTGCCCGAGGCCATTTCGCGCTCGCCCTGGTAGACCTTGATCGTCACCGCGGGCTGGTTGTCGTCGGCAGTGGAAAAGGTCTGAGCGAACTTGGTCGGAATGGTCGTGTTTTTCTGGATCATCTTCGTCATCACGCCACCGAGCGTCTCGATGCCGAGCGACAGCGGCGTCACGTCGAGCAGCAGCACGTCGGTGCGGTCGCCCGCCAGCACCTGGCCCTGGATGGCAGCGCCAACGGCGACGGCCTCGTCAGGGTTCACGTCCTTGCGCGGTTCGCGGCCGAAGAACTCCTTGACCTTCTCCTGCACCTTGGGCATGCGGGTCATGCCGCCGACCAGGATCACGTCGCTGATGGCGCTGACGGCCACGCCTGCATCCTTGATCGCCATGCGGCAGGGGGCGATGGTGCGCTCGATCAGGTCTTCGACCAGCGCTTCCAGCTTGGCGCGGCTGAGCTTGATGTTCAGGTGCTTCGGGCCCGAGGCGTCGGCGGTCACGTACGGCAGGTTGATGTCGGTCTGCGCGCCGCTGGACAGCTCGATCTTCGCCTTCTCGGCCGCTTCCTTCAGACGCTGAAGTGCCAGCACGTCCTTGCCCAGATCGACGCCTTGTTCCTTCTTGAACTCGGCAATGATGTATTCGATGATGCGCTGGTCGAAGTCCTCGCCGCCGAGGAAGGTGTCGCCGTTGGTCGACAGCACTTCGAACTGCTTCTCGCCATCGACATCGGCGATCTCGATGATCGACACGTCGAAGGTGCCGCCGCCCAGGTCATAGACGGCGATCTTGCGGTCGCCTTTTTCGTTCTTGTCGAGGCCGAAGGCAAGTGCTGCCGCGGTCGGCTCGTTGATGATGCGCTTGACGTCCAGCCCGGCGATGCGGCCGGCGTCTTTCGTGGCCTGGCGCTGCGCGTCGTTGAAGTACGCGGGCACGGTGATCACCGCTTCGGTGACCGCTTCGCCCAGGTAGTCCTCGGCAGTCTTCTTCATCTTGCGCAGAATTTCGGCGCTGACCTGCTGCGGCGCGATCTTCTGGCCGCGCACTTCAACCCAGGCGTCGCCGTTGTCGGCCGCGGCGATGGTGTAGGGCATCAGGTCGATGTCCTTTTGCACTTCCTTCTCGGTGAACTTGCGGCCGATCAGGCGCTTCACTGTGTACAGCGTGTTCTTGGGGTTGGTGACGGCCTGGCGCTTGGCCGAGGCACCGACGAGGATCTCGCCGCTGTCCTGGTAGGCGACGATCGACGGCGTGGTGCGTGCACCTTCGCTGTTCTCGATCACCTTGGTGGTGTTACCTTCCATGATCGACACGCACGAATTGGTGGTGCCGAGGTCGATACCGATGATCTTTGCCATGTCGAAATCTCCTGAAAATTGAAACTGGCTTGATGACGAGTTGTGGATAACTCGCGTGTTTTTCAAGGGCTGCGGCGCGCGGCGGCCCGATCAAGTGACGCTATTTGGGCGCGGTGACGGTGACCAGTGCCGGGCGCAGCACGCGGTCCGAAATGAGATAGCCCTTTTGCAGCACGGCGACCACGGTGTTGGCTTCCTGCGCGGCCGGCACGACGCTGATCGCCTGGTGCTGATGCGGGTCGAACTTGGCGCCCGCGGCCGGGTTGATCTCGACGACGCGGTTGCGCTCTAGCGCGGAAGACAACTGTCGCAAGGTGGCGTGCACGCCTTCAAGCAGTTGTTCGGACGTGGCACCAGGCAGGGCGATTGCCGCTTCCAGGCTGTCCTTGACCGGCAGCAGATTCTCGGCGAAGCCTTCGACGGCAAACTTGCGCGCCTTCGAGATCTCGTCTTCAGCGCGCCGGCGGATGTTCTCGGCTTCTGCCTTCGCCCGCAGATAGGCGTCGGACACCTCGGCGTGCTTGGCTTCCAGGTCGGCAAGTTTCGAGGTGGCATCGGCGGTGCTGCTGTCTGCGGCCTTGGTGCCGCTGTTTGTGCCATTGGCGCTGTTGGCGTTGAACGGGTCGGTGTCGGCTGGGGCTTGAGGTTCGTTTTGGCTCATGTCGGCTGGATTCCCTTCAGCTCCCGACGTGGGGCCGAATCCCTATCTTTCAAGAGGGACTTCGCAGCGCGTTGGTCATCGCCCGCTGCCTGGCTTCATTCGCCATCGGCCGAGGCGCTCCAGCGGTTCCAGTCGGCCAGTTGGCGGCGATCACGCTTGGTCGGGCGGCCCTGCTCGATCGCCAGGGACGGCTCGGCCGCCTCACGCCGATCGCGGGCCGCCTTCTCGCGCAGCGCGATGCTCTCGGGTGTTTCTGCATACAAGGCCTGTGCGACCGGTGCCGGCCCACGGGTCTCGCTGAGCGCCACGACGACGATGGTGCGCAGCACCGGTCCCTGGCGCAGTTCGATGCGGTCGCCCGGACGCAACTCGCGCGACGGCTTGGCCGATTGCGCGTTGACGCTGATCCGGCCCTTGCCGATCTCGTCGGTGGCGAGGCTGCGGGTCTTGTAGAAGCGGGCGGCCCAGAGCCACTTGTCGAGTCTCAAGCGTCCATCCTGTGCATCGTGTCGCTGCGGGCGGTGTCCGCTTCAGCGGTCGGCGCCGAGCGCCGTCGCGCGTTCGCGTTGGGTGGCCAGCGCAGCAGCATCGACGGCTCCGCTGCAATCCCAGCCCTGCAGGTGCGTCATCGCGATGTCGGTCAGCGCCAGCAGCCACTCGTGCTGGTCGTTCAGGCAGGGCAGGTAGTTGAATTCGGTGCCGCCTGCATTGATGAACGCGGCCCGGCCTTCCTGGGCGATCTCTTCCAGCGTTTCCAGGCAGTCGGCGGGGAAACCGGGACACATGACGTCCACCCGCTTCACGCCCTGTGTCGCCAAGGCGATCAGCGTCGGTTCGGTGTAGGGCTGCAGCCATTCAGCCTTGCCGAAGCGGCTTTGAAACGTGACGACCATCTCGCCCGCACCCAGGCCCAGACGCTCGCCCAGCAGCCGCGCCGTTTTCAGGCACTGGCAGTGGTAGGGGTCGCCGAGCAGCAAGGTGCGCCGCGGCACGCCGTGAAAACTGAGCACCAGGCTATCCGGCCGACCGCTGTGCTGCCAATGGTCTGAGGCACGCTTGGCCAACGCAGCGATGTAGCCGGGGTGGTCGTGGTACTGGTTGACGAAGCGGAACTCCGGCAGCCAGCGCGACAGCCTGCCCCAGTTAGACACTGCGTCGCTGACGCTGGCGGTGGTCGGGCCGGAGTACTGCGGGTACAGCGGCAGCACCAGCACGCGCGTGATGCCTGCGGCCCGCAACGCGTCGAGCACCGCTGGAATGGCCGGCGAGCCGTAGCGCATGGCCGGGCGCACCAGCACGCGGTGCCCACGTTCGCCCAGGTAGCCCTGCAGCATCGCCGCCTGCTTCTGAGTCCAGACCTTCAATGGCGAACCTTCATTGGTCCAGATGGTGGCGTACTTGGCCGCCGACTGCTTGGGCCGCACCTGCAGGATGATGCCGTTAAGGATGAACCACCAGACCAGGCGTGGGATCTCGACGACCCGCGGATCGCTGAGGAACTCCTTCAGATAGCGGCGCAGCGCGGGTGCGGTCGGTGCGTCAGGGGTGCCCAGGTTGCACAACAGCACCGCCGTGGTCGGTGTGACAGGTTGACCGTGTTCGTGGACGGGTTCAGGGGCAAAGGGCATGCAGTGTCCGCAAAGGCGCAGCCCACTATTATCGATGCAGGCCGTCGGCTTGACCACCTTCAGCGCAACGATGTGCTGCGCGCTGAGTCGCTATCAAAGCTGTGAGGGCGGATGCCTTGAGGTTTCGGCAAAGCGCAGCACCTCGAATCGGACGCAGGGCGCGGTCGGGTCCGAGGGAGAGGTGCCGAGGCCGACCACACCACTGCCGTGCAAGGTGCAGGTGCCCCGTCGGAGGGTGACCACTTCGGTCTCCCCGGTGAAGCGGACGTAGGTGCCGTTGTAGCTGAGGTCCGACAACTGGAAGGCGCCGCCGTGCCAGTCGATGCGTGCGTGAGAACGCGAGACGCGGGTGTCGTCGATGCAGTAGGTAGCCTGGGTGCTGCGCCCCAGGATCACCGGCATGCTGCTGCTGGCGAAGACCTGGTTCACGTCGAGCCAGATCAGGCGCACGCCTTCGGGTTCCGGGGTCGCCATGATGTCGCCGAAGGTGGTCGCCGCCATGTCGGTGAGCTGCTGCGTCTCGAGGATGTGCACTTCGACCGGCTCGACCCGTCCCCGCAACTGGAGGTGGTCAAGGCGGCGAAACTGGCCGCGTTCGTAGGCCGGCAGCGCCGCCAGAACGGTGGCGGTGGCCAGTGTCTCGTTGTCACCCGAATGTTCGAGCAGCCGGGCCGCGACGTTGACGGCGTCGCCGAAACAGTCGCCCGCCATCTCGACCACCTCGCCGTACGCCAAACCGATCTGCAGCTTCAGCGCCCGTCCGGGGGGCGCTGCGACGGAGGAGGGGTGCAAGACGCTGGACGACAGCGCCTCGTGCATGTCGATCGACGCCTTGACGGCCGATGCGGCATCGCCGAAGGTCGCCATCAGGCCATCGCCCAGCGTCTTGACCAGCGTGCCGCCACACGCGACGACGACCTGGCCCAGCATCGAGATGCTTTGGGTGACCCACTGGGTGGCGATCGCATTGCCCAGGGACTCGTACAGCCCCGTGCTGCCGCGCAGGTCGGCAAAGAGAACGCAACACTCGAGGGTTCGGGTCATCCGCAGCAAGCCGTGATCAAAGTCACAGTCTAGCGTCGACAAGCGAAAAAAAGCCCCACCGGGTGGTGGGGCTGGTTGCATCTTTGAAGACGCGCAAACGTTGTCGAGATGCGTCCACAGCTTGCGGCTGCGCCGCAAATTGCGTTGCCGCTGCACGGCAGCCCGCTGGAGCAGGCCACGCATCCAGCCAACCTTTACAGGTTGTCCAGATACGTGCGCAATTTGTCTGACCGGCTCGGGTGCTTCAGTTTGCGTATCGCCTTGGCTTCGATCTGGCGGATGCGCTCGCGCGTCACGTCGAACTGCTTGCCGACTTCCTCCAGCGTGTGGTCGGTGCTCATCTCGATGCCGAAACGCATGCGCAGTACCTTGGCTTCGCGCGGCGTCAGGCTGTCGAGGATGTCTTTCACCACGTCGCGCAGGCCGGCCTGCATCGCGGCCTCGATCGGCGCGGGGTTGTTGGTGTCCTCGATGAAGTCGCCCAGGTGCGAGTCGTCGTCGTCGCCGATCGGCGTCTCCATCGAGATCGGTTCCTTGGCGATCTTCATGATCTTGCGGATCTTGTCTTCCGGGATCTCCATCTTCTCGGCCAGCGTCGGCGCATCCGGCTCGAAACCGAATTCCTGCAAATGCTGGCGCGACAGCCGGTTCATCTTGTTGATCGTCTCGATCATGTGAACCGGGATCCGGATGGTGCGGGCCTGGTCGGCGATGCTCCTCGTGATCGCCTGGCGAATCCACCAGGTGGCGTAGGTCGAGAACTTGTAGCCGCGGCGGTATTCGAACTTGTCGACCGCTTTCATCAGGCCGATGTTGCCCTCTTGAATCAGGTCGAGGAACTGCAGGCCGCGGTTGGTGTACTTCTTCGCGATCGAGATCACGAGGCGCAGGTTGGCCTCGATCATTTCCTTCTTCGCGTCACGCGAGGATTTTTCACCTTCGTTCATGCGCTTGTTGATCTTCTTCAGATCGTCCAGTGGCACAACGGCGCGGGCCTGCTGGTCGGTCAGCTTTTTCTGCAACTCCTGCACGGGCGGCAGGTTGCGCGCCAGCACGACGCTGTACGGTTTGTTGGCCGCGATTTCTTTTTCCGCCCACTT
>JANXTP010000249.1 GCA_025352345.1 Burkholderiales bacterium
CAGGCACGCCTCTTCGCTGCCGAACCAGTCAAGGAATTCGTTCCAGTTGCGCGGGTAGTCTTTACCCGCCTCGGGGGCTGCGATATGCTGGATATCTATCCAGTAGTTACGGCGTTGCTGGAGCTAAAAGGATACCCCTTATAAAAAACAGTAGTTCGAGTTGCACCCTGCCGAGCCAGCACAGTGTCGTCTACCCCCGTCATGCCCGCCTACGCCGAACTCCACTGCCGCAGCAACTTCAGCTTCTTGACCGGGGCCTCGCATCCGCGGGAGCTGGTCGCGCGAGCGGTGCAGCTGGGGTACCGTGCCTTGGCGATCACCGACGAGTGTTCGCTGTCGGGGGTGGTGCAGGCGCATGAGGCAGCGCAGCACGGTGGGCTGCACCTGATCGTCGGGGCGCAGATGTGGGTCTCGCAGCCGGCGGGGGCCGGTGATGCCGATGTGTGTGGGCCGGCAATGTCGCCGATGCGCCTGCTGCTGCTGGCGCAGACGCGTTCAGGCTACGGCCAGCTGTCGCAATGGATCACGCTGGCGCGGCAGCGTGCCGGCAAGGGCTGGTATCACGCATACCGATCTGATATCGAGGCCGCTCCCGACCGCCCACCCGACCTTCCTCCCGAAGGCCTGCTCGCCGGGCTGCCCGGCTGCCTGGCGCTGCTGGCGCCCGATGTCACGCAGCCGTTCGACGAGATGCTGGCCCACGCGCAGTGGCTGAAGGCGGTGTTCGGCGACCGCGCGGCGATCGCGCTGTCGTTGCTGCTGCGCGCCCGCGACGACGTGCTGATCGAACGCGTGCGGCGCGTGTCTGAAATCGCAGCGCTGCCGATCGCAGCGACGGGCGATGTGCTGATGCATGTACGCTCGCGCAAGCCGCTGCAGGACACGCTGACCGCCACGCGTCTGGGCGTGCCGCTCGCGCAATGCGGTTGGCAGCTGGCGCCCAATGCCGAGCAGCATCTGCGCCCGATCGGCCGCTTGCAGGCGCTGTACGAGCCGGAATGGCTGGCGCAGACGGTGGCGCTGGCGGAGCGCTGCGGCTTCTCACTCGCTGAGCTGCGCTACGAGTATCCGGACGAGATCGTGCCGCCCGCCACCACGCCCGCGAGCCACCTGCGAGCGCTGACCGAAGCCGGCGCGCTGAAGCGTTATCCGCCCGATAAATTTCCACACGGTGTGCCACCGACAGTGCGCGAGCAGATCGAGCACGAACTGGCGCTGATCGCCAAGCTGCAGTACGAGCCGTACTTTCTGACGGTGGCCGACATCGTCGCCTGGGCGCGCTCGGAGAACATCCTGTGCCAGGGGCGTGGCAGCGCGGCCAACTCCACCGTTTGCTACTGCCTGCAGGTGACCGAGGTCGATCCAGCGCGCCAGCACACGCTGTTCGAGCGCTTCATCAGCGCCGAGCGCAACGAGCCGCCGGACATCGACATCGACTTCGAGCACCAGCGCCGTGAAGAGGTCATCCAGTACCTCTATCGCAAGTACGGCCGCGACCGTGCGGCGCTCACCGCGGTGATCACCCGCTACCTGCCGCGCAGCGCCTTGCGCGACGTGGGCCGCGCGCTCGGCCTCGATGCGCAGCACATCGACCAGGTCGCGAAAGGCCAGCAGTGGTTCGATGGCCAGCACATCGATGCCGAGCGCTTGCGCGAGATTGGTTTCGACGTGGCGGCGCCCACCACGCGCTTGTGGATCGAATTGACCGAGCAGCTGATCGGCTTTCCGCGGCACCTGAGCCAGCACCCGGGCGGCTTCGTGATCTCGCGCGGGCCGCTGGCGCAGCTGGTGCCGATCGAGAACGCAGCCATGGAAGGCCGCAGCGTCATCCAGTGGGACAAGGACGACCTCGATGCACTCGGGCTGCTTAAGGTCGACATCCTGGCACTCGGCATGCTGACCGCGCTGCGCCGCTCGCTCGATTTCATCAGCCAGAAGCTCGGCCACCGCTTCGAGCTGCAGGACGTGCCGCCCGAAGACCCCGCCACCTACGACATGATTTGCCAAGCCGACACCGTGGGCGTGTTCCAGATCGAAAGCCGCGCGCAGATGAGCATGCTGCCGCGCCTGAAGCCGCGCGAGTTCTACGACCTGGTGGTCGAGGTCGCGATCGTGCGGCCCGGCCCGATCCAGGGCGGCATGGTGCACCCGTACCTGCGGCGGCGCGACGGGCTCGAACCGGTCAGCTACCCGAAGCCGGAAATCGAAGTCGCGCTGTCGCGCACGAAGGGCGTGCCGATCTTTCAGGAACAGGTGATGCAGCTCGCGGTGCTGGCCGCCGACTTCACGCCGGGCGAAGCCGACAGCCTGCGCCGCGGCATGGCCGCCTGGAAACGCAAGGGCGGGCTCGGTCCGTTCCACGAGCGCTTGGTCGGCCGCATGGTCGAGAAGGGCTACGAGCGCGACTTTGCCGAGAGCATCTTCAAGCAGATTCAGGGCTTCGGCGAATATGGCTTTCCGGAAAGCCACGCGGCCGGCTTTGCGCTGCTGGTGTATGCGAGCAGCTGGATCAAGTGCCATCACCCAGATGCGTTTTTGGCCGCGTTGCTGAACAGCCAGCCGATGGGTTTCTACCAGCCCGCGCAACTGGTGCGCGATGCACGTGAACATGGCGTGGAAGTGCGTCCCGTCGATGTGCGGTTCAGCGGCTGGGGCAGCTGCCTGGAAGGGCAGGGTGTGGGCGTGCACCCCGTGCGTCTCGGGCTGAACCGCATCAGCGGCCTGTCGCCGGAGGTGGCCGAGCGCATCGTGCAATCGCGAGAGCAGGGCGGGGCATTCAGCAACCTGGAAGACCTGGCGCGCCGCGCTGCGCTCGCTGCGCACGAGCTGAAGCTGCTGGCCGAGGCCGATGCGCTGCGCGGGCTGGTGGCGCAAGCTCCGGCGCCAGGCGCTGCATCGCCACGGGTCGGTCACCGCCATCAGGCTGCCTGGGCGGTCGCCGCAATCGATCCCCGGCCGACCACACTGCTGCGCGACATGCACCACCGTGAAGCCGCCACCGAGGCATTCCCACCCGCGCTGGCCGCGCCCAGCGCCGCCGAGGACATGCGCGCCGATTACCGCAGCCTGGGTTTGACGCTGAACCGCCATCCGCTCGCGCTGCTGCGCTCGCAGCTCGATGCGTTCAAGATTCAGACAGCCGCGGTGCTGCGCCGCTACCCGAGCGGGCGCATCGCGCGCGCCAGTGGCATCGTCACGCACCGTCAGCGGCCGGGCACCGCGAAGGGGACTTTTTTCGTCACGCTGGAAGACGACACCGGCAGCATCAACGTGATTGTCTGGCCGGCGGTCGCGCAGGCGCAGCGCCAGCCGCTTCTGGCCGCAACGCTGCTGACCGTCTACGGCCAATGGCAGCGCCACAGCGACAGCGGCGGCGACCATGCGGTGATGCACCTGCTGGCCACCAGGCTGATCGACCACAGCGCCTTGCTCGACGGCTTGACGACGCGCAGCCGCGATTTCCGCTGAGCTTGTTTCGGTGCAACTTGGCACCACGGCCGTTCGTCGTGTGAGCAAATGTGTGCGCTGTAGGAGGACGCGCACAACAAAGCGTCACAGCTTCCGAATGACAGCGTGCGACCGCGTCCCTAAAGTGCCAACCAGTTCGCACTGTTGCGGTTTTCAGCCACCGGCCAAGCATCGGTGGCGCTCACTTCGGAGGTTTCATCATGTTCAACCCCAGGAATGGTTTGTATGTCTTCATCGCCGTGGTCGCTTTGGCGGTCGTGGCTTGCCAACCCAAGGAAGGCCCGGTAGAAAAAGCGGGCAAGGCGGTCGACAACGCCGCCCAGAAGGCTGGTGACCAGATCGAGAAGGCCGGCGACAAGATCAAGGACGCGGTTGACGACGCGAAGAAGTAAGGCGCCTGGTCTCGGCGTGAGGAGCTTGGTGAGTGCACCGCAGCGGGCGGTGCATCTTTCGATAGAGTGCGGCGTGTCCACCACCGCGTCCGCGCCAGAGCCATGCTATTTCTCCTGTCCCCCGCCAAGACGCTCGATTACGACCGCCCGGCGCACGTGGCCCGTGCGACCACACCGCAGTTCGTGTCGCAATCGGCCGAGCTGATCAACCTGCTGAAGACAAAAAGCGTTGCTGACATCGCAGCGCTGATGGATCTCTCAGAGCCGCTGGCGGCCTTGAACGTCGGCCGCTACGGCGTGTGGAAACCTCGCTTCACTGCGAAGAACAGCAAGCCGGCGGTGCTGGCGTTCAATGGTGATGTCTACGAAGGCCTCGATGCACCTTCACTGGGCGAGGAGGATCTCGATTGGGCACAGCAGCACCTGCTGATCCTGTCGGGCCTGTACGGCGTGCTGCGTCCGCTCGACAAGATGCAGCCTTACCGGCTTGAAATGGGCACCACGCTGGCCAACATGCGCGGCAGCAACCTGTACGCGTACTGGGGCGACACGCTGGCGCAACACATCAACCAGCGGATGAAATCCGACCCGTCGCCGGTGATCGTCAACCTGGCGTCACAGGAATATTTCAAGGCGGTGCAGCCCACACCGAACAGCCGCTGGCTGAAACCCCGCGTGATCGAATGTGTGTTCGAAGACTGGAAGTCCGGGCAGTACAAGGTCATCAGCTTCTTCGCCAAGCGCGCGCGCGGACTGATGGCGCGTTATGCGATCACGCAGCGGGTGCAGGCACCGCACGGGCTGCAGGCCTTCGACAGCGAAGGCTATGCGTTCGACGCGGCTGCATCCGAGCCGCACCGTCTGGTCTTCCGTCGCAAGCTCTGAGCGTTCGACATGCCCGCAGCCCAGCAGATCACGCCTGAGCTGCGGCACTGGATCGTCGAACAGGCGAGCGCGGGTCTGGCTCCTGAGGTCGTGTTGCAAGCGATGCGCGACAGCGGCTGGGCCAGCGAGGTGGCCGAGCAGGCGCTCGAAGACACGTTGCGCGGTTACCTGGTCGAGCACGCAGAGATTCATGGCCTGCCGCTGCCCACGCGGGTGCCTGAGCCGATGGGTGCCGATGGCAGCCTGCTGCACAGACTCGATCTGCCGTCAGACCCCACAAACGGCACGCCCCGCGATGTTCGCGTGCTGGCGAGCTTGTTGAACCCACGCATCGTCGTCTTCGGCGGACTGCTGTCCGACGCGGAATGCGATGGCCTGATCGAGTTGGCCGCAGCGCGCCTGGCGCGATCTGAAACCGTCGAATCACGCACCGGTGGCAGCGAGGTCAACGACGCACGCACCAGCGACGGCATGTTCTTCGAGCGCGAAGAGAACGCGCTGTGCGCACGCATCGAGCAACGCATTGCCGCGCTGTTGGCCTGGCCGCTGGAAAACGGCGAAGGCCTGCAGGTGCTGCGCTATCGAACCCACGCTGAATACAAACCGCACTACGACTACTTCGACCCGCAGCGGCCGGGCACGCCCGCGGTGCTGGAACGCGGCGGTCAGCGTGTGGCCAGCCTGGTGATGTACCTCAACACTCCGCCGCGTGGTGGTGCCACGGTGTTCCCCGAGGCGCACTTCAGTGTGTTGCCGATCAAGGGTCACGCGGTGTTTTTCAGCTATGACCGTCCGCACCCGATGACGCGCACGCTGCATGGCGGCGCGCCGGTGCTGGACGGTGAAAAGTGGGTGGCCACGAAATGGCTGCGCGAGCGGCGCTTCGACTGATCGATGCAGGCCGCCTTTTGCGCAGACCTTCGAACTTCGTGCAGAAACTTGTCAACCGCGATCGAAACGGCGCCGTTGAATGCACAGAGCCGATCGAATCCGATCGCTCTCCAACCTCCTCAAGGAATCGCCTCATCATGAAGAAGATCATCGCCGCTGTTGTTGTTGCCGCCTTCTCGTTCGGCGCTTTCGCGCAAGCCCCCGCTGCAACGCCAGCCACGCCCGCGACGCCGACTGTCGCAGCCGCGACGCCTGCTGTGCCTGCATCGGCTGCCAAGGCCAAGTCCAAGCACAAGAAGCATGCGGTCAAGGCCCCGGCTGCTGCGAAGCCTGCTTCGTCCTGATCGGTTTCAGCCATCAAAAAACCCGGCTTCGGCCGGGTTTTTTGATGGCAGGTTCAGCTCACCGCTCAGCGCTTGGGTCCGGTCGAGCGCGGGGTGAACGGAACACCACCGTCGCGCCGCGGCTCCGGCCGGGGACCGGACGGACGGGCCGCCGGTGCGGCCGCACGAGCGCCTTGCGGTGCATTGCCATCGCGAGCCGGAGCGCGCGGGGCCTGCCCGCCACCGCCTGAGCCCGATCGCGCTGGCGCGCCGCCACCGTAACCACCGCCACCGCCTGAGCGCGACGGCGCTGAGCGACCGTCATTGCGACCCCGGCCGCCGCCACCACCGCCACCGCTGGTGCGGAAGCCGCCGCGACCGGCGCCTTCACCGATCACCATGCGACCCAGCACGATCGGCTCGGCCTTCTCGCCCACAGGCGGAGCGAAGCCATCGATGATCTCCTTCGGAATCTCGCGCTTGATCAGCCGCTCGATGTCGCGCAGGAAGCCGTTCTCGTCGGGGCAGACCAGCGAGATCGCCTCGCCCTGCGCGCCGGCGCGGCCGGTGCGGCCGATGCGGTGCACATAATCTTCCGGCACGTTCGGCAGTTCGTAGTTGACGACGTGCGGCAGCATGTCGATGTCGATGCCACGCGCGGCGATGTCTGTTGCCACCAGCACCGTCAGGTCGCCGGTCTTGAACTCCGCCAGCGCCTTGGTGCGTGCGCCCTGGCTCTTGTTGCCGTGGATCGCCATCGCGCTGATGCCCTGTTTCTCCAGGAACTCGACCAGCTTGTTGGCACCGCTCTTCATCCGCGTGAACACCAGCACCTGCTCCCAGTCGTTCGACTTGATCAGGTGCGCCAGCAGGTCCTTCTTCATCTCGCGGCCGACCGGGTGGACCTTCTGTGCGATGGTGTCGGCGGTCTGGTTGCGGCGCGCCACTTCGATCAAGGCAGGCTTGTTGAGCAAGCGATCGGCCAGTGCCTTGATCTCGTCGCTGAAGGTCGCTGAAAACAGCAGGCTCTGCTTCTGTGCCGGCACGATGGCCAGCACCTTCTTGATGTCGTGGATGAAGCCCATGTCCAGCATGCGATCGGCCTCGTCGAGCACAAAGATTTCGATGTGGCTCAAATCCAGCGTGCGCTGCTGGTGGTGGTCGAGCAGACGGCCCGGTGTGGCGACCAGGATGTCGACACCGCGGCGCAGCTTGTCGATCTGCGGCTGCATGCCGACGCCGCCGAACATCACCATCGAGGTGAGCTTGCTGTACTTGCCGTAGGTGCGCACGCTTTCCTCGACCTGGGCGGCGAGTTCACGGGTGGGCGTCAGGATCAGCGCGCGGATCGGCAGCTTGCCCTTGGCATCGCGCACGGCGGGCTTTTCCATCAGCCGGTGCAGCATCGGCAGCGTGAAGCCGGCCGTCTTTCCGGTGCCGGTCTGCGCGCCGCCGAGCAGGTCGCTGCCCGACAGCACGACCGGTATCGCCTGCATCTGGATCGGTGTGGGGACGGTGTAGCCGTATTCAGCGACGGCACGCAACAAGGGCTCGGCGAGGCCGAGAGTTTCAAAAGACATATGGAGATTCCAAACAGGGATCGGCCTGTCGCTCGATTGCCGAGCGCCAGTCGCAGGCAGAGGGGTGTGAGGGGCGTTGCTGACGCAAAGGCCCGGTCAGGATGACAACAGCGCGGCGACTGGTGACCGCGCTGGATGCGAGTAGTCTAACGGGTTTCCCCTGATATCGAGGTCGATCAGGCGGGTAAACGACTGGCAAACCTCGACCAACGACAATACGACGTCTGCGTCGACGGAGCCCTCGCGGTCACACCGTCACCACCGGCTCCTTCTGCGCCGCACAACGCCCGTCACTCACTGAATTCTTCAAGGCAACCATGGCTCAGTACGTATTTACGATGAACCGCGTCGGCAAGATCGTTCCGCCGAAGCGTCAGATCCTCAAGAACATTTCGCTGAGCTTCTTCCCCGGCGCCAAGATCGGCATGCTGGGCCTGAACGGCTCGGGCAAGTCGACGTTGCTGAAGATCATGGCCGGCGTCGACAAGCACATCGAAGGCGAAGCCACGCCGATGCCGGGTCTGAAGATCGGCTACCTGCCGCAGGAGCCGGTGATGAACCCGGAGCAGACGGTGCGCGAATCGGTCGAGGAAGGCATCGGCGGCGTGCTCGCCGCGAAGAAGCGGCTCGACGAGGTCTATGCCGAGTACGCCGCGGAGGATGCCGACTTCGACGCGCTGGCCGCCGAGCAGGCCCAGCTCGAAGCGGTGATCGCCGCTGCCGGCTCCGAGAACACCGATCTGCAGCTCGAACTGGCCGCCGACGCGCTGCGCCTACCGCCGTGG
Organism: Burkholderiales bacterium; assembly: GCA_025352345.1. GTDB lineage: Bacteria > Pseudomonadota > Gammaproteobacteria > Burkholderiales > Burkholderiaceae_C > PBB1. Next base: position 8,325 of record JANXTP010000249.1, read on the forward strand.
GACGCCGTCATCGGCAAGC
>JANXTP010000280.1 GCA_025352345.1 Burkholderiales bacterium
CCAGCTTTGAGCGTGAGGTTGAGAACCTTGCGGCCGCTGTCTGCGCATTGGGTGAGCCTGTGGTTGGTGCCTCGTGCATAGGCATTGGCAAAGGCAGCCAGGCCTGGAGCGAAGCAGATATCAAGAAGCTGGAGATTGGCATGGTCGGTGCCTTTGCACGCGGCTGCCATGCGGGCGGCATTGAACGCTTCGGGTTGCTCTCTGCGGCGGGCAGCAGTGCCAACAGCATGATTCGCTACGCGCGCATCATGGGGCACAAGGAAGACACGGTGCGCGCTGTGGGGTTCGGGCAGCTGGCGATTTTTCGCCCCGGCATCATCGCCGGCAATGCGCACACGCCGCCGGTGCTGGCCCGCCTGGGCCGGCTCATTCCGGGCTCTTTTGGGACGATTGACCAGGACGACATAGGCCGCGCTTTTGTGGCCGAGTTTGTGCACGGCAGCAGCGGCACGGTGGTGCTGGAAAATGCACGCATGCGCGAACGTTCACGCACGCTGTAGGCCCACCATGGCGTCACAAGAACAATGGGCCCGGGCCTGCGCCTTCCAGCCCCCATCCGAACCGGGCTTGCTGCAAGCCAATTGCCGGTGGTGCAGCATCTGGCTGCGGCCCTGCGCGGCGCTGAGGCCCCAACGCAGGACGCCTGCCGCGCGCAATGGCGCACGCACGCGGCCGGCACACTGATCACCCACGCCTCCATGGAAGTGCACGCCATGCACAGCGGTACCGAGCCCCTGCTGGCGGCCTACCTGTGGCAAGGGGACCTGAGCCAGGGTGCGCGGTTGGTGGACGCGGCGCGGCTTTAAGCCACTACATCAGCTGCGTTGCGTTGCGACGACACCCGGCGCACTCAGTCTTTGGCCTTGGGCTTGACGCCATGGACCGTCTCGCCGCGCGCGAGCATCTCCACCAGCTTGGCTATGCGCCGCGCACGCGTCTCGGCTTTCATGGCCGTTTGAATGCGCCACAAGACCGCGTAGCGATTGGTGGCGTTGATGGTCGCGAAGAAGGTCTTGGCACTTGGTGCGGCGTCCAGCGCTGCGATCAGGTCTTCGGGCACCACGGCCGTGCGCGCGCCGTCGTAGGCTTGCGCCCAGCGGCCATCAAACTGTGCGGCCTCTACCTGCGCCAGGCCGGGCGCCTGCATGCGGTCCTCTTTGATGAGCACTGCCACCTTCTCGACATTGACCTTGGACCACACGCTGCGCGCGCGCCTGGGCGTGAAGCGCTGCAGGAAATGGTGCGCGTCCAGGCTCTTCTTCTGGCTATCGATCCAGCCCCAGCACAGCGCGATCTCCACCGCTTGCGGGTAGGTGACACTGGTTTCCTCGGCACCGCGCTTGGCGATCTGGAGCCAAAGACCCGGGGACGTGGCATGGTGCTTTTTCAACCACGATTCAAATGCCCGCGCGTTCTTGAACAGGGTGATGGGGTCGGTAGATTTTTCGGTGGCCATATGCGAAGTGTGTAGCAAGGAATGCCGAGGCTTGGCTTATTCGTTGGGGTCTTGCCAGGCAATGCGGCCCTGGCCCGCTTCAAGCAAATAAGCCACCAGGGCATTGGCTGAAGCATCGGCCATGCTGAACGCTTAGCAGTGCGCTGCACCGGGTCAGGGCACTCAGCAGAAACAGCGCGCGGGGTTGCTCGCAGCGCTGCTCTTGCTTTGACGGACTGATGGCAGCCGTTCGACTGTGTGTTTTGATTTGCAAAACGTGGGCGGCCTTCAACGGGCGAAAGATCAAGCTGGTTGCGGCACCAATGCTTCGGCCCGTTTGATGGCGCGCTGAGTGGCCGGTCGCGCCGCCACAGCGTCGAACCAGCGCGCGACGTTGGGCAGGCCATCGAATGTGACGTTGGCAAACGCGCGCCGCCACATCCATCCAAAGTGTGCGATGTCAGCAATGGTGTAGTCGTCTCCTGCAACGTACTGGTGGCGAACCAGCACCTGGTCGAGTAGCGCAACCGTGCGATTTGCCTCGTTCTGGAACCTGTCGATTGCCAGCGGAAGTTGCTCGCTTGCATTCTTCTGGAAGAACCCGGCCTGGCCGAATGCTGGCGCTATCCCCGATGCGTGGAAGAACAACTGCTCGAACACCCGTGCGCGGGCCATTCCCGTCGTCGGCAACAGCTTCCCATGGCGCTCGGCCAGATACACCAAGATGGCGGCGGATTCGGACAGGGCGTCGTCGCCTGCATGAAGTTCGTCGTCGACCAGGACCGGCACCTTCCCGTTGGGGTTGCGTGCCAGATGCTCTGGCGACTTCTGCTCACCCTTGCGGACGTTGACAGGGATCAGCTCGTACGCAAGGTTCAATTCTTCGAGACCGATGAGAACTTTGATGCTGTTGGGTGTGGCGAAGGCGTAGACCTTGTACATAAAGACTTTCTCGTAAAAATTTTGCCTTGCGATCTTGATCAGGCGCGCTGGCCGCCGGAGGCGGTGATCCGCTCGCCAGTGACCCAGGCCGAATCATCCGAGGCCAGCAAAAGGGCCGCGCGAGCAATGTCTTCCGGCTGGCCTGGACGACCGAACGGAATCGTTGCGATGATGGCCTTGACCGCCTCTTGCGGCCAACCCAGCGCTGCGATGCCTTCGGTGATGGTGGCCCCCGGCGCAAGGGTGTTGACGCGGATATTCTTGGGCGCGAGTTCGACCGAGGTCACACGCGTGATGGAGTCAACGGCGCTCTTGCTCGCTGCGTAGATCACCGAGTTGGGCATGAAGCCGACGCTGGCAATGGAGCTGATGTTGATGATGCTACCGCCGTTCGGGCCGAAGTATTTCACCGACTCCCGCGTTGCGGTGATGACGCCCAACACGTTCGTAGTGAACTGGCGGTGGAACTCCTGCTCCGTCGCGGATTCGAGCGGGCCGAAGGCGTAGACGCCCGCGTTGTTCACGAGGATGTCAAGCGTACCGAAGGCGCGCTTCGACTCTTCGAACAGTCGCTGGATATCGGCAGTCTTCGAGAAGTCGGCCTGGATGGCGACGGCCTTGCCGCCGGCACTCGTGATCTCGGCGACCAGGGCATGCGCCGCTTCTTTGCTGGTCGCGTAGTTCACGACGACTGAGGCGCCCGATTGGGCGAAAAGTTTGGCGATTCCGGCGCCGATCCCTTTGGATGCGCCGGTGACGATGGCGACCTTGCCAGAAAGTGTGGTCATGATGTGTGTCCTGTAGTTTGACGGCGCCACTATTGGCGTCTGAATGGATTGTTCTTGATCGATGCACGCGTGGGTAGGTGCGTCGGCAACTAAGACTTATCCGTCAAATGGATCACTGACCACCGGTCATCAGACGCGCGTGCGCAACAGATGCAGCGCATGCACGCTCGGCGCCTAGCGACGAAGTTCCTTGATCAGGTACTCGACCAGCGCGCGTGCCGAGGGCTTCGCGGTCCGACCTGGCGTGAACATGCCGTGGGCCTCGACCTCGCCCATCTTCCAATCGGGAAGTAGCTGGATCAACGAGCCGCTAGCGAGTTCGGCGCGACAGCCCCAGAGCGCTGTGGTCACGACCCCCATTCCCGCCACGGCAGCGGCTACAGCCGCCTCATTGCCGGTGACAGTCAGGCGGCTGTCGATGCGGACCGACACGATTTGGCCATCCTTCTGAAAAGACCATGTGCCCGCGTTCGTCCCGGCAGGTCCGACGATGGCTGCGTGGGCGACCAAGTCGTCGGGCGTCTCGGGTGTTCCCCTGGCCTTCAGATACATCGGCGACGCCACGATCACCCGTTGCGTTCGACCGATCAGGCGCGCGGTGGCCGTCGAGTCTGCCAGCTTGCCCAGGCGCAGCGCCACATCAACTCCGTCCTTGATGGTGTCTTGCAGTTGATCGCTCATCAGCAAGCTGACAGCAAGCGAGGGGTGGCGCGCAAGAAAGCCCGGCATCACGGGAATGACTTCGCGCACGCCGAAGCTTCCGGGCATCGCAATACGAAGCGACCCGCGCAGTTCCCGCGATCCACGGGCCTCGTGATCGGCTTCCTCGAGCGAGGCCAGTATGGCTTCGACGCGCGTTAGATATTGAGTGCCGACATCGGTCAGCGTGAAAGCCCGGGTGGTACGGGCGACCAAAGCCTCGCCGACATCTTTTTCTAGCGCCGCGACGATGCGCGACACCGAAGGCTGTGAAAGGTCGAGCTCGCGCGCCGCCGCCGAGAAGCTCCCCGTGTGGGCAACGCGCACGAAAAGGCGGAGCGCCAGCAGTTTGTCGTTCATGCGAGGAGTGGGTCCTGGATCGGGTCGGGCGCGGCCAATATATCACGTGGCAAATTGCTGGTGACCCGGGCTTGAGACCGGCCACAACAGCTTGCGCAAGTGCCCGGTCTGGCACCGGCTGGACACAGCCGATGAAATAGCGTGAGGCATGGGCCGTATGGCAAATCGGTCTCGGGGGCTCGAATGCAGCAAGAACGGCCCGCAAAATTTTCATCTATATTCAAGTCGATATTTTTTCTTTGAGGAGAAAGACATGCAAATCACGGTTGAAGCAATCGTCAAAGCGCCCGTTGCAAAGGTATGGGCCGCCTACACAACACCCGAAGACATCAAGCAGTGGAACACCGCATCAGACGATTGGCACACCACCCAATCATCGGTTGACTTGCGCGTGGGCGGTGCGTTCAGCTCGCGCATGGAAGCCAAGGACGGCAGCTTTGGTTTTGATTTCGCGGGCACGTACACCCAGGTCGTGCCCAATGAACGTATTGCGTATGCGTTCGGAGATCGCAGCGGAACGGTCGAGTTCATCGACGGCACCGACGGTGTGACAGTCCGCGTGACCTTCGATGCCGAAACCCAACATCCCGTGGAACAGCAGCGCCAGGGCTGGCAAGCGATCTTGAACAATTTTGCCAAGCACGTTGAAGCGGCTAGCCCATAGCAGCTGTTCGCAACCAGAAAGACGCCCATGAACGAAAGCACCCGCACCACCATCCAGTCCACCTTTGACGCCTCCAACCAGGGCAGCATCCACTTCGGCCAGGTGATTGGCCAGCTAGTGGGCGCAGGGGTGGAGTCCTACCACGTGGATTACCGCACCGGCGGGTCCACCTACTACCTGCCCGATGGCAGCACGGCGGACTTCACTTTCGAGCGTCCGCAACACGGCATTGCCGAACGCTTTGATGGCGACGCCGTGCGCGCCGCCATCCTGGGCGCGCAGCAGGGCCGTGTGATGTACCCCGAATTCAAGACGTTGACGCAGAGCGCGGGTTGTGTGGGCTATACGGTCTGGATTGCGGGACGCCATGTGGTGTACCTGGGGCGGCGGGGGGAGACGCATGTGGAGCGGTTTCCAGACTAGATCTGTGCGAGCCATTGCCGTGCTGATGAATGCGGCGCATTTGTTGTCGGTCAGGATGGCAAGAAGATCGAGGTGGCTTGACCTACCGTGTCCGCAAAACCATCTTGTCCTTCTCCATGCTCACGTCGAACTTGGAGAGAAATGATTGACCCAGCAGCGATTCAGCCTGCTCGCCTTCCATATTCAAGCCGATGCCGATCGAGACAGGTACAGAATCCCCACCAATGGATACCGGAATGCGGTCTGCCAGTCGTCCAGGAACATTGCCATTGGCTGTGTGGAATGTGATGGGCACTCCGAGCTGAATATTGGCCTTGCGTGCGAAGGGTTCGCTGACAGTGACCAGACTGGCTCCGGTATCGACGATGAAAGTCGTGCTCAC